>JANNJE010000276.1:0-3379 GCA_031405735.1 Armatimonadota bacterium
GCAAGAATCCTGAGCCCCAGCCAGACTTGCCGCAATCAGGTGCATTCAGGCCGCTTAGCAAAACCACAAATGCAGGAAGGTCCTTGTTTTCGGTTCCTAATCCGTAACTGAGCCAAGCTCCCATGCTTGGCCGGCCAGGAAGCTGGAATCCGGTATTCATGAAAAGTTGTGCTGGAGCGTGGTTGAATTGGTCCGTCTGCATCGAACGGATGACCGATATGTCATCCGCTACCGATTTCAAATGCGGCAGTTGTTCGCTAATCCATTGTCCTGATTGCCCTACTTGTTCGAATTTGTAACGAGTTCCTAAAAGTGTCGGTTTGCCACGAATAAAGGCAAATCTCTCGCCGTTCAGGTACTCGTCGGGGCAAACTTCTCCGTCGTGCTTTGTCAGAAATGGCTTGAAGTCGAAAAGCTCCATTTGGCTGGGCGCACCCGCCATAAAGAGGCAGATAACCCGTTTGGCTTTTGGCTCAATTGAACTCCGATTTTGTGACCCCTTAGCTTGAGCTTCAGATGACAACATTGAAGTAAGCGCAGCACTTCCGATTCCGTACCCAACCGTTTTCAGGAAAGTCCGCCTAGTTTGGTGTTTCAAAAATGACTCGTACGAATTCATATCAGCTCCAAGTCCTTTCTGGTAAGTTCGTTGTAAACATTGCCTGTATTCAACGTTGATTCAGGTTCAAATAGCAAGATCCAGCACTCTTCGTCAGCCGACGGACAGTGCTCTACACCTCGAGGTACGACAATCATTTCGCCCTCGATCAGTTTGCATTCCCGATCTCGGAAATTCATTGTCATTGAACCGCGTATAACGAAAAAGAGCTCATCTTCGTTTTCGTGATGATGCCATACGAATTCTCCTTGAAAACGAACTGCCTTCACCATTTGGCCATTTAGCTGAGCCAAAACCTTGGGCGACCAATGTTCCTGGATGAGGGCGAATTTCTCTTCAATGTTGACAACATCTGTCATGACTTTGTCACCGTTTCGTCAAGATTCAAAATTGCGTTTGCAACGACAAACAGCCCGTGGAATTCAGCGCCTTCCTTTGCCTTTGACCTGCCGATCTCGTAAAGCTTTAATAGTCGTTCGGTTTCACTTGCAACAGGTTTTCGACAAGTCGCTCTATAGAACATCAGTTCAATTGCTGGACCGGGGTGAAAAGGAATCTTTCTATCTTGCTTATGAAATGCCAAGGCTGCCAATTTTTGCGCAGCTTCTAAGTAAACCGGGTCATTCATTAATGCAAGGGCTTGAAGAGGTGTATTGGTCCGAATTCTTCGGGAAGCACACTCTTCTCTGGTTGTCGCGTCAAAAGTGGTCAAACTTGGATAGGCTGCAGTTCGTTTCAAAAAAGTGTAAATTCCTCTGCGATACTTCTGTTTGTCCTTGCTCTCCTTCCACTTTTCATCGCTGTAGGGACTGTCCCAAATCCCATCAGGCTGAGGTGGAAAAACGCTTGGGCCGCCAATCGACAAGTCTAGTTGCCCAGATGCAAACAAGATTGAATCCCGAATAGCTTCTGCCTCCAAGCGAAATCTCGGCCCCCTCGCAAAGAGCAAATTCAAAGGATCTCTTTCCAACAATTTTTTCGTTGCGGCGGATGACTGCCGATAGGTTGAGGACGTTACAATTAGGCGGTACATCGCCTTCATATCCCATCCCGATTTCATGAACTTTATTGCGAGGTAATCAAGTAGTACCTGGTTGGAAGGGGGAGAAGATTGAGTGCCAAAATCTTCAACTGTTTCAACAAGTCCTCGGCCAAAAATCTGTTCCCACATTCGGTTGACCTGCACTCGTGCGGTTAATGGGTTCTTATCGCTTGTTAGCCACTTGGCCAAGCCAAGACGGTTTTTAGTAGCGGAAGATGGGAACGTTGGCAAAAATTTGGGAGTGTTTGCTTCAACTTCTTGTCCTTTTGAAAGGAATTCGCCTCGCTCCCTGATGTTGGCCCTTAGGTTTTGTGCAGGATGGTTTTCTGACAAAACGAGGGTCGTAGGAATCGCATTTGTAATTCCAATAGCTTCTTTTTCGAGCCTGCCGATTCTTGCAGTTGATTCATAATTTGCAGGGTCGAAAGGAGACAGCAAACCTGCCGCCTCTTTATCCTTGCCAGCAGAACGCAAGTTCACTGCCTGGGGCAAGAGAACTTGAATTCCTGGAAACGGATGATCTGTCAAAGAAACCCAGAATCTGCCAATCGAGTGTTTCACCCACTGCTTCGAACCATACTCAAGGTCAACTTCGGCTCGCGAACTTTCTGCTACTAAAACTGGATTTTTGAACCAACAAATAAGTTGATGTGGCTTTCCATATTCCGGAGATACCGCCCAACCAGTTTCCGTGTTTTCGTCAAAACAATCATCAACCTTGTAACCGCCCTGAACGAAATCAGCCATCGAGAAGTCTGGTTTATGCTCCTTTCCGTCAATTTTAATTCTCAGTTTTGAGAGAATGAAATTGCCTGAGCTTGACCGACCAGGGCCCTTGTTTACAAGTGACTGCTGAGGATGCACTTCCAATATCATTCCTGTGATTTTGCGAAGTCTTCCGACGCTCTGCTTCCAAGTATAAGTGACCTGATCTGGGTTCGCTCCACTAATTTCTACGACGCCCGAATCAACTTTCGATTCGACAGGTGGATTCGCCGAAAATGTCGCATTCCAATCAGAAACCCACGCTGGCAGTTCTACGTTCGGTGACGTCCATCTCTTCCAAAAGGCATTCTTACTCTGATTCTGGACATCTATTTGTTCTTGTAAGACCTTTGTTTCAGCCTTGATTTCCATTAGGCGTTTCGATTGTTCGGCGGTTGGAACCTTCATGAAGGGCTCGTAATATTTCGATTGGCCAAATTTTGCATCGCCCTGTCGATCGAATTTGTTATTCCCAAAAAAAGCGTACATTTGGAAATAGTCTTTTTGCGAAAACGGGTCATATTTATGGTCGTGGCAACGGGCGCACTGTAAAGTCGAACCCATCCAAACAGTTGAAGTTGTCGCTACCCGATCATTGATCACATGATACATCGCCTCGTCCGGATCAACTCCGCCTTCTTCGTTGGTCATCGCATTTCGATAAAAACCTGTTGCAATTAGTTGGTCCTGGTTGGGCTCGGGCAATAGATCACCCGCAATCTGTTCGATGGAAAACAGATCGTATGGCAAGTTTCTATTGAACGCATTTATGACCCAATCGCGATACGGCCACATAGATCGAGTTCGATCTGCTTCAAATCCATTTGTGTCAGCATAGTGCGCCAGATCGAGCCACCACCTAGCTTGTTTTTCTCCGTAATGCACGTTGTTCAGGAGACTATCAACGGTTCTTTCATATGCATCTGGACGTCGAGGTTCATGAACTCGGAAAT
>JANNJE010000277.1:0-4299 GCA_031405735.1 Armatimonadota bacterium
CGCGGAGAGGACGAGCCAGGAGATCATGTCCATGAACTTCATCTGCAGAATCGGTGGGGAAATCACGTTTTGGGAAAGCCGATTATTGGAACGCGAGATTCTGTTAGTTCATTTGGCTCAGAAAATTTGCGGACTTACATGGAACGCCGATATGTTGGAGACAATGTTCTGCTCTCCATAGCTGGGAATGTTGATCCTGACCAAGTTGTAGCCTGGGCAACCGAGCATTTAGGAGATATTCCTGCTGGCGGAGGGGAGACTCAACCGGATCGCCCTACAGGAGCGAAAGGCATCAACTACGTCAATAAAGAAGTCGAGCAAGTTCATTTTTGCATCGGTGGCGAAGGCACCTCGATATACGACGACGAGATATACACGCTTGCAGTATTAGACAGTTCGCTTGGTGGTTCGATGAGCAGCCGCCTTTTCCAAGAAATTCGTGAAAAGCGGGGTTTGGTCTATTCGATCGGCTCGTACTCACTTAGCTATGGAAGCGGTGGAGCTTATACAGTCTACGGTGGAACAGGTCAAGAAACTTGGCCGCAAGTCCAAGAACTCGTCAGAATCGAATTTGACAAAGTAATGAAAGGCGGCTTAACTGATGACGAGCTGGATCGAACGAAACGCAGTATCTGTGGTTCACTTGTCTTAGGGCTTGAGGGTATGAGTTCAAGAATGATGCGAAACTCTCGAAACGAACTGAATCACAATCGCCACATTCCGGTTGAAGAAACGATGGGAAAGATCAACGCAATTTCCAATTCTCAATTGGTAGAGCTGGCACAACGAGTACTTTCAATTGACTCGGTAAGTACGACTGCGATTGGGCCGGTGTAGTCGGGGTTTTCGATTTTCGCTTTTCGATTTTTGACCCGGATTTGAAAGTGCTCGAACTAAAATTGTGCAGAAATTAGCTTGAAGGGGTTCATCTGATTGCGTTCAAGATTTGACTCCACCCACTAACCTCGAAACTTGATTTACAAAATACAAAATCCAAAATCCAAAATCCAAAATCGCCAGCCCCATTTCCTGCTATAACTAAGATTCAGGAAACTATCACTTATTAGGAAGCATCCATGAGAATTGTATTTGTTGACGTCTCTTTAGGTCAAATCGTACTTGATGAATCAAATTGGGAGGGCGACCACCCAATTGTAGGTGAAGTGCTCGAACTTCACAATGGCCCTATCACAAAATGGACCGTTCAAGAAGTTGACTGGGTCTTTGAAGATGCCGCTCCAGGTTCAACTGATGTGCCAATGAAGCTTCTAAAAGTCTTGGTGATGGATTACGACACTGCTCGGTCGCTTGGTGGTAAGCCTCTTGACCCGATGTGCAAATGCGGCCACAAGCGCTCTATGCATGCGCCTGGAAGATGCTTGGGCGAAGCGTCAAACTGTCCTTGCGGCGGCTTTGACGACAAGAATGCCGTTGACCTTTAAGGAGTCGGCAGGTGGATGACAATGCGACAGCAGTTTGTTCTCAAGTGGCTGGCAGGTTGTTTGCAGGAGGTCGGCTCGTAGTACGTGGCAACCAATAACCAAAAACCAATAAATAAGAACCAACAACCAATAATCAAAAAAAGCCCCATTTCTTCAAAGAAATGGGGCTTTTGATTCTCAGAGCAACTCCCTAAGAACTTGGATCAGATACGATGCCGATTAGACCGTTAAGATCGTATGGCAAATTATAAGGCGGAGTAAGTACGGTCGGATTTGCATAACTCTGTGGAGAATTAGGCACTGGCAATTTCGCATTGCGACGATATGTTTTTGCATGGCCGTCGGCGAAGTTGATGACAATCTGAACGCTATGTCGTGCCGTTCCAGGGAAGTTGTATCCGCTGAAAGGACCCACTACTTGATAGTAAGGATTGGTCAAATAGTTTGGATCTACCTCTCTGACCTCTTCATTGATCGTTCCAGCTGCCTGATGCTTTGAATCATAGAATACCGGAGTGTAGACAACGTCTTGTAGCGAGTTTTCGTTAATGACTCCATCTCCAGCAACCGTGTGGCCTGGGCAAGTACCGGGTTGGCCCGTCGGTGGTACCGCAGGATCTTCGAACAATGCAAAGTTCGGAGCATAGCTTGCTACAGTGATGGGACCTTCGACTTGAAGGCCGAGTGGAGTAAGCACTTTGTCTTTCCACAAAATTGAGTCGGGCTTGCTTGGGCAAGTGTAAATTTGTACGTTCTTCGTGTAAGACTGAATCGCGTCGAAGACTGAATAAATCCTCGAACCCGTACCAGGGACAACACAACCCGCAGCGAAAGTGGTCGAATACGCGCTTTGCGCAAAGGAGCCGTCGTTGTCGCCGTTGTACATCAGTACAGCCAAGATGTTTTGCTTGGCATTGCTGAGACAGCTGGTCTTTTTAGCTGCTTCTTTTGCTTGTGCAAAAACAGGGAATAAAATTGCAGCCAAAATCGCGATAATCGCGATGACCACAAGGAGCTCAATGAGCGTGAAAGCTTTTTTCATATTTACCTCAGACACCATAGACAGGGACTCAGCGTTTCGTCCTCGAAAAACATTCTAACGAGATCTACGCCGAAAAGTGTGACATTGCTGTCGCTTCCAGCCATAATAGCGCATATTTACTGAAAAAAGACAGTTATTCGATGACAGGTTTTGATAAATTGCTGAAAAGTCAGATACGCTTGAATCTGAGGAAATGATGACGAGACAATCAACTTCCAAGGCTGTTCATGTACTTCGGCCACAAGTCGAAATATTGGGAATCACAGTAGATGTTCTAACGTTTTCTAATGCGCTGGAGACAATTGCCGCATTTTTGGGCAAAAACAAATCTCACGTCATTGTAACTGCGGACGCCGCCGGAATCATGATCGCTCAAACAAATCATGAATACCGATCCGTTTTGCTTTCTGCCGACCTCGTTACACCTGACAGCGTAGGGGTGCTTTGGGCAGGGAGGAGGGCTGGTGCAAAATTCACTGAGCGAGTAAGTGGGGTCGAACTCGTTGACGCGTTGTGCAAGCTCAGCGCAAACAACGGCCATCGAATCTATTTCTTGGGCTCATCACCTGGGGTGGCGGAACTTGCTGCCGAAAAATTGAGGCTAAAACATCCCGGCTGCAATATCGTTGGTACTCGCCATGGTTTTTTTCCTGCTTCGGATGACGAACTTGTCGCTCAGGAGATTGCAGAGGCAAAGCCAGACATTCTTTTTGTCGCTATGGGAATCCCAAGGCAAGAAATCTTCATTTCCAAGACTAAGGAAATCATCGGCGCTAAAGTGAATATGGGAGTTGGAGGGTCGCTGGACGTGTTCAGTGGAACCGTTAAACGTGCGCCAAAACTGTTTCAAAAACTGAATCTGGAATGGCTTTGGCGGACAATTTCAAATCCTAAGAAAATTGCAAAGAGTAAGTACTTGCCCCAATTTTTCTGGAGGGTCTTGAGAAACAAACGATGAAGCTGTACACCAAAACTGGCGACAAAGGCACCACGGGTTTGAGCGGCGGAAGCCGGGTCTCGAAAGCCAACGCTCGCATTGGGGCATTAGGGGATATAGACGAGTTGAACGCAATGCTTGGGCTTTGCCGTACATTGTCAGTTGATTCGATTTTCGAATATCGCTTAGCTTCCGTTCAATCCATGCTTTTTGCCATTGGTGCAGAGATATCTTTTCCATCGGATTCAAAAAATCGCCTTGAAATCCTTACCAAAGAGGATGTCTCGACGTTGGAGGAGTCAATAGACCAACAGGATGACGAATTGGAGCCGCTGACAAGTTTCATTCTTCCCGGCGGAAGCTCACTGGCAGCCCATTTTCATTTGGCACGAGCGGTTTCGCGCAGGGCAGAACGCTCCGTGGTAACTTTAGGCGAACAGGAATCCGTAAGGGAAGTTGTAATACAATACTTGAATCGGCTTTCCGATTGGCTTTTCATTGCGGCACGAACCGCTAACCGTCATTCAAACGTCGAAGATATTAAGTGGAAGAGGGAATAGGAAATTGATTGCAAACTTTTTAGCACTTGCTGTAACAATGGCAGGAGCCATTCAAGAGCCGACGCCTAGTGCAAAGATTGGCGCAATGTTGGCAAAATACAATTCCGCAAGGACGCTTACTGGGACAATCATAAAGACTGAAGGCAATTCTCAAGAATCTGGTCGGCTGTTAACCGAAGTGCAATACGAGAGACCAGCGAAATTGTATATTCGCCAGATACGTGAAACTGTTTCTGGCGGCGTGTGGACTGTAACGAGCGACGGAAAGCATCGCAAGGCACCGTCGAGTACGTCGTGATATCCGCTGCGCGGAACGCG
>JANNJE010000278.1:0-5623 GCA_031405735.1 Armatimonadota bacterium
AGCTCCAGTCGTTCCAATCACTCAGCCATCTCCAAAATCGCTCCCTCGCGCACACCAAATTCGCTTACAAAGATTTCTTCGACTCCGAAGTGTCTCATGACTGAACCATACACGATTGCACCTGGAAGCATTGCAGCAGCCCTTTTGGACTTAACTCCAAACCGCCTGCCAATCTGATCGCGGGTCAGCCTGGCACATGTCCATTCCAAGAATTCGATTTCGGGCAATGCGATTTTTTGATCACCATCTGGATGCAGAGCCCTCCAAAGTCCGCGAGCAATACCACCGCTTGCAACAGAAAGTCCAGTTATCGTTTGTTTTGGAACGGCTTGCAACGAGCGAACCACGGTTTCACGTAGTCCTGCAACACTATCTGGATTAGCGGGTTGCGATAGCTTCAAGTCGGCTTGGAGCCTGCCAGTACCAATTGGCAACGAATATTCGGAACTGATTGAATCATCGTTGCAAATGGCGATTTGAGCAGACCCGCCACCAACTTCAAGCAATAGTCCAAGGGGCGGACGAGAATCCATTCCGACGCCCATAAAAGACAACTCAGCTTCTCGCTTTGGAGAGATCAAGTCAACCTCAATTCCCGTTTCGACTCGAATCCGCTCCAAAACCTGACTTCTGTTCGATGCGACTCTCATAGCTTCTGTAGCAAAGACGTACAGTCGCTCCGCCTGGCAACGGTATGCAGAATCTTCATAATCTCTTAACAATTGAATGAGCGAGTCTGCTCGATCAAATGGAATCTGGCCGGTTCTTGCAACGGCTTCCCCTAATGCAAGCCATTCGCTCTGATTCTCAATTCGAGAAACTACAAGAGGTTGTCGGTTGATAGTTTTTGGTTGGTTGTCGGTTGTCGGTTGTCCGTTCTCCGCTCTAGAATCCATTCTCCCTTCAACCGACGCTATCAAGAGATGCACGGTGTTACTACCAATATCTGCCGTAGCGAACACTCGTGCCATGAGCCTAGTTTACTTGGGGAACTTGTGGAGTGCGGAGTGAGGAGTGTGGAGTGCGAGTGTTGAGTGTGGAGTGTTGAGTGGAGAGTGTGGAGTGTGGAGAGCGGAAAGGGGAAGGAGCAGTACCGACAACCAACAACCAAAAACCAAAGACCAAAAACCGACAACTGACAATTGACAACTGACAACTGACAATCGAATTGAAACCCGGAACCCTCACCCCTTTGTCCCCTCTCCCTCCCGGCACATACATCCGGCAAGGAGAGGGGAATCCCCTCGCCAACAACTGTCAACCAACAACCAACAACCAACAACCAACAACCAATAACGAACAGCCATCAACCGGCAACGACCTGAACATGGAAGTCGTCTACAATAGTAAGTATCTGCGGGAAATGGCAAACCCCACACTTCGGCTGATGCCGCCTTCAGGAAGCCCCAATGACTCCATCTGTATCACTCACACCTCCAGAACTTGACCTTCCACCGGTCATAAACCTATCCCAGGCGGAACGCCACCGAATGCTCGAAGATGCGATTGTTTCGCAATATCGCTGGTATGTTGCAAGGTCACAGGAAAGTCGAAATTGGAACCCAGATAGCACGATTGCTTGGGGCGAAATGCGCCAGGATCACACCGACGAGTGCCACATCGCAATAGAGGGATTTTTCGCGGTCGAGCAGTACGTTCCAGATTACACGAACAAGATTCTCGAATCTGTACGAAAGTCTCATGGACGTTCGCATTTCCAGCTTCGCTGGGGTTCAGAAGAGCAAAAGCACATGGAGCTTTGGCGAAACGCCATCCTATGGGGAAAACGGAGAAGTGCCGAATGGGTTTATGAGTACGGCGAAACGCTGCGAAACAACGAGTGGTTTCTTCCCTGGGAAGACCCAGTTCACATGCTCTTCTACACCGTCTTCCAAGAACGAGCGACTCAGGTCAATTACCTAAATCTAGGGATTCTTGCCCGTGGCAAGGGATTCAGCGGTGAAGCCGACGCCGATCCTGTGCTTGAGCATGCCTGCAAGCTCATCGCCGCCGATGAGGCCGCGCACTACCATTTCTTCCTTGAATGCGCCAGGCTCCACCTCTATTTCTTTCCCATCAAAGCTCTCGAAGCTCTTGGCAATGTCTTGCGCCACTTCGCTATGCCGGCAGCTGAAATCATTCCGAATTTTGCCGAATTTGCCGAAACAGTCATGAGAATCGGCGTCTACGGCCCGCGAAACTACAGTCGAGATGTTGCAAGAGTTGCGTTAGCTCAATTGGGCGTGGAAAGCCTTCGCAAGGTAGAAGAAGGCATTCGCAAGTCGCGTAGCATCCCAGACGAGGAAGGTCACTTCCGAACTGGTGCCATCTTTGAAACTTTGAACTATGAACTGATCGAGCAAAAGGTTCGCCAACTCTTCGGCAGGCTCAAGGAGTACAACGTCCAAACAGGAAGGCATCTGGTCGAACCACTGACCGAGCCGCCTTGGTCACCGAAATTGGGATAAGGGAACTCGGTGGGGTCGGTGGTCGGCAAGTGGTTGGCAAGTTGTTAGCAGTTGGCAGTTCGGGGTTGGCGGGTCCGGATTCCCCTTCCTCCCTTTTCTTAGCTTCAAATTACGTCGAAAAGGGAGGAAGGGGCAAGGGGATGGAGGGCTAGTGGAATCTTGTTTGTTGGTTGTTGGTTGTTGGTTGTTGGTTCCGAATCCGCTTTCCGCTCCAATCCAAAATCCACAATCCAAAATCCAAAATCTTCCTCGCTCTCCGCTCTCCGCTCTAAGTTCACAATTCTTAATTCTCAATTCTTAACTCGTAATTCGTAATTCGCAATTCGTAATTCGTAATTCCCTTGCTATAATGGCTATTGAGGCGAACGAGAAATACCTCAGGAGAACTCCATCATGAACCTGGCCGCCGCAATTTGTGCATTCACAGTTTTTTCGAATCCAAATCTGGCTCGAATCACTTCCGCCGACATTGACTTTGCAGACCTTCCGATTACGGCTCCTGCCGGATGGAAGACCGAAAAGCAAGACAAAGCAATCATTCTCACTCCAGGCGATGTAGCGGCCGGAAAGTTCTATGCGGTAATGATCACTCCAACCGAAGGAAAGGCTGGCAGCCTCGATTCTCTTCTAGATTCCGCAAAAGCGATGGCAGCCGAAACGGGGACGTTTAAGGCGGCGATGGAGCCGAAGCAGTCCAAGTCGGATGGCGGCTGGGATTACAAGTTTCTTTTGGGCACAATTGAAGTTGGTGGCCGTAGTCTAATTTCTCAGCTTATGGCAGTCAAGAAGGGCGATGAAGGCGGAGTTGTCATTGTGCTTTCGGAGAGCGTCGAAACCATGACGCAATATGCAGACACATTCGCTGGCATGATTCGCGCAATGGGAGTGACCGCATCTGCTGCGGCTCCCGCACCGGCAAGCTCCGGGGTCGTAGATCTTCAATATTCTGTTCCGCCAGGTTGGACGAAATCAGACATCAACGGCTATCCGCTTTTGGTTAAGGAAAAGAACGAGCAATGGACGAAATTCCGGGTCAGCCTTCTGATTTTCCCGACCGAAACCTTAGGTGCCGACCTTCGCACTCAGTTTTTAGGTTATTGGAACGACTTTGTGACCCCGAATTACACGACAAAGATTGCCCCAGTTCCGCTTTTGGTACGCCTAAAATCCGGCCAAGCTTGCGCTTTTGATGGCGAATGGAGCGTTATTGCCAAGGACGGAAGCACGGCCACTGTTGCTCTCTATATGATCGCGCATGGCGGCAAAGTCGTTCCAGTAATGGGAATCTACACCGGAACGGATTGGATGATGAACAATGATGCAGAAAATGAGATCGCAAATTTCTTGGATACGGCTAGGATTCCGAGCGCATCATCAGCCAAAGTCAAACTCTTTTCCAGAGCGAGTTTGGCAGGCGATTGGAGCGAATCTGGCACCGAATACGCAACCTACGTCACTCGAAGCGGGGCGTACGCTGGCAATGCTACTATCAGCACCGCTTCGTACCTTACACTTGGCGGAGATGGTTCGTACAAGCGCACGCTCATGGCAGTTGGTGCGGCAGGAAATATTCGGGAAAGAGACGAAGGTGTTTGGTCGGTTGATGACGATGAACTCGTGCTGAGCAAAGGCGGTAGGTACAGCTTGCTCGGCTATGGCAATGATCCAAAGATCGGCAGATTTATGGTGATCGGGAACTATTCCAACCAGAAGTCGAGGCTGAAGTTCACGAATCCGAGGGGGATTTTGCAGGCGATGTGGATGAAGGCGAAGTGAGAACTTTCTATTTGTCTCTAATATGTATCTCAACCCTCCTTTTGGGTTGCGACAACTGCGACATGAGCGTGTCACATTCATCAGTTTCGGATTCTGGACAATCATCGGTCCAACCAATCGAGCGCGTTGCTCTTTCAGAATTAGATCAGGTCTTTGAGGCCGCAATTCTGTACTTGCTGAGCACAAAACCGTGGTCGGAATACTGGGGTGATACAACAACTAAACGGTTTCTGACAATAGACGAGAAAGATCCATCTCCAGCATTGCAAGAGCGATTGTCCCATCTCAAACCAGGTCTTTTCCCAGGTTCAAAATGTGATTCAACATTTAGAGGAGTCTTCGATAAGGAAACCAAAAAGCCTGCGTTCCTCTATTCAATGGCGCGGCTCTTGAAATCCTCACATTCGGACGACTACATTCATTTTTCCCTGAAGTCTGTTGGTTGGGGTGGAACAAGTGCAAAATTGACCGTTGAAAAAATCGAAGGAACTTGGAAAGTCACGTCGGTAGGCGACGTTAAAAAGGGTTAAACCGTAGTTTTGCAGGCGATGTGGATGAAGGCGAAGTAGTTTATGTGTTGATCACTAGTTAACGGCAATATCCAATGGAGGATTTACCTCATCTCTACTAATGCCATGGCTGATATGACGCAAACTTAATTCAAGAATGGCCTTAGTGCGGGCACTACTTCCCAAACTAGATGCTTGTGACAGAGACGAAGACCCTGGTCAATTGGGACTGCTTGACCGCCAATGGTCTCAGAAAAGCACTCGCCAATCAACAAGTCCATCGTGACTTCGATTGGGGCTTTAATTTTCTTTAGTCGTAGGGTTGCCCTTCCAATCTCATCGCCGTCTTGAACCAGCGAGTCCTTTTTAATGTTCATGATCACTTTGTACGGTGGTCCTATCTTAAAGTCATGAATTGCTGTCAGCGCTATGTGTATTGAGCGGTGTTTGTCAATGTTGCAATACTTGTTGAGAAAGCCAAGATATTGTGCATCAGGGTCTTGATGGTGATACGGCTGCATTTCTTCTAGCTTCTTCTGCACAGAATCTCCAAACAATTTCACGGATGAGTTCCATTTCTTTGCGGAGGGCCTTTCTCGAAAAATTGGAAAGTAACACGACCGAGCTTCGCTCTCGGACAATGTCCTTTCCAAATGTTTTGTTGCCAGTTCGAAAGCAATATGATCTAGGCTAGAACGCAAATTGAATAGAATGTCACCTATATCAAGGCTCCATGAATCAGGAATCGGTCTGTCCAACTTTAGCCAAAAGGTAGTTATGCCTGTCGCGGCATCTAACTGTCGATCAACTGAGTATGGATTGGACATCTGCCACTCCTTAACTTTCCGTTGTAGTTGATCAAGATGTTGT
>JANNJE010000279.1:0-3619 GCA_031405735.1 Armatimonadota bacterium
CTGGGACATTTTGGGCAAGGTCGCGGGTCTTCCGACTTGCACGTTGCTTGGTGGTCGTTCAGGGAACGATGTCACATTGTATCGGGCGATTTCACAGGAATCGCCTGAGTCAATGGCCGAGAAGGTGGGGAAATATCGAGCTGAGGGTTATAGGCGATTTCAGCTCAAGGTCGGGGGCGATCCTGACATTGATATCCAACGCATCCGTGCCGTTTCGGCAAAACTTGAGAAAGGTGACCGGTTGGTTGCAGACGCAAATACGGGGTGGGCTCTGCATGAAGCGATGCGAGTAGTTAACGCTGTAAGAGACGTTGACGTTTACATCGAACAACCCTGCAGGACGTATGAGGAATGCCTCTCCGTCCGCCGACACACTGACCACCCATTTATCCTCGATGAAAACATTGACTCTCTCGAAATGCTGATGCGGGCTCAGAAAGACCTCGCGATGGATGTTGTAAACATCAAAATCAGCAAGTTGGGCGGCATCACTAAGGCTCGCCAAGTACGGGACCTGTGCGTATCGCAAGGGATCGCGATGACTATCGAGGATAGTTGGGGCGGAGACATCGTGACAGCGGCAATTGCCCATTTAGCACACAGCACTCCGGAATCCAGCCGGTTTACTTCGACAGATTTCAACAGTTATGTAACGGTGAGCATTGCCGAAGGCGCTCCGCAACGCTTGAACGGAGCAATGCAAGCCTCCTTGTCTCCAGGTTTGGGAATCACACCTCGACGGGACGTTCTCGGCGATCCAGTAATTGAAGTGCGATGATGAGAAAGCCTTCACAACGCCTTCAGGCAAAGTCCATCACTGTGATTTGAGGCCGAACGTATGATCACATCGCAAAAGATATTCCCAAAATTTCGGGTAGCGTATTGAAATGAGCCTGCTCATCGTCCTCTCCGTTTTCTCTGCAATTCACTCTCAGGCGAGCCCGGACCCGAACGCTTTTGAGACGACCACTCAACGAGATCGTCGGATGAAATAGTTCCGCGAAGCGCGCTTCGGCATGTTCATCCACTGGGGCGTCTATTCGGTGCCAGGTGGGGTTTATGAGGGTAAGGAGATTGGCGGGATCGGCGAGTGGATCATGCATCAAGGGAAGATTCCTGTTGACCGCTACCGTGCCTATGCACGAGAGTTCAACCCGGTCAGATACGACGCCGACAAGTGGGTCCGTATCGCCAAAAACGCGGGAATGAAGTACATTGTCATCACGAGCAAGCACCACGACGGCTTTGCCATGTTCGACTCCAAGGCATCGGAATGGAACATCGTGAAGGCAACCTCGTTCGGTCGCGATCCGCTCGCTGAACTCGCTAAGGCATGCCAGAAGCATGGCATTCGACTTGGCTTTTATTACAGCCAGGCACAGGACTGGAACAACGGCGGCTCGGCAGCGGGTGGACACTGGGATCTAAAACAAAACCGAGATATGACCGAGTACATCCAGAAAGTCGCTGTGCCGCAAGTGAAGGAGATCCTCTCAAGATACGGCAAAATCTCTGTGCTCTGGTGGGATACGCCCTATGAGATGACCAAGGAGCGCGCCGACCTGCTGCTTCCTGTGCTTAAACTTCAGCCCGGGATTATCTACAACAACCGCCTAGGCGGAGGCTATCGTGGCGACACAGAGACGCCAGAGCAGTTCGTTCCGGCGACTGGTTACCCCGGACGTGATTGGGAAACCTGCATGACGATGAACGACACTTGGGGCTTCAAGAGCACCGACCACAACTGGAAGTCTAGTGAGAACCTGATCCGCACGCTCGTGGACGTTGCCAGCAAAGGCGGTAATTTTCTACTGAACGTCGGACCCACATCGCTGGGCGAGATTCCTGCTCCTTCTATCGAACGCTTAGCCGTGGTGGGTGCTTGGATCAAGAAAAACGACTCTGCGATCTACGGAACGGCGGCGAGCCCGTTCACGAAGCTACCTTGGGGCCGCTGCACCAAGGTAATCGGCAAAGATGGTGCAACTCTCTATTTGCATGTTTTTGATTGGCCAATAGACGGGAAGCTGGTGGTACCCGGCTTGAAAAGTAAAGTCGCTACTACGTACTTTTTAGTTGGTGGTAAGAGGCTTGTGTCTAGAAACACACCCGAAGGCGTGGAGATCGACGTGCCCTCCCAAGCACCAGATAGGGTTTCAACCACGGTAGTACTAGTGGTTAAGAGAAACCTCGAAATCGTACAGCCCGAATTATCCTTGAAACTAGGTGCGTCGCTAGTGCTAAAGCCTGAAGAAGCGACGCTGCACGGTGAGCTTCAGTCCGAGGAGCGCGGAGGACAGCCGAACCTTGGATTCTGGTTGAACCCGAATGACTACGCGGAGTGGACCTTTACGGCTTTGCAATCCGGAACAGTGAGCCTCACGACCGAAATTGCTTCGCCAGCTTCAGCTTCGTTCTCGGTTTCGCTAAGCGGCAAAACTAGCCGGTTCACCGCGCCCAACACTGGTTCCTACGATTCATATCGTGCTGTAGACCTCGGTACTTTCACAGTTGTCGCCGGGAAGAACACTGTCGTGGTACGTGCGGTCGCAGAGGGCTGGAAGCCAATGAACCTTCGAGCGATCCAAATGAAGACGGTGCGCCAAGGCAATACGGAGAGGGCATTGTGCTCAATACTCGAAGGCATACGGCTAACGGGCGAGCCGATTGCGCGGCTGGAGCCGGGAAGGTAGGCTTCAAGCAACCGAGCACCGCAATGCCCATCGCAGCCCTCTTCGCCCTCACCGCCTTTGTTCCACTGCTTCAGCCCGCCGCTTGGAGTGAAATTCAGCCCGGCGTCTGGCGATCCGAGATCGGCGCCCACGACCGGCCCACGCTCACCGAAGCCGCCGAATCAAAGCCCAGAAAGGACCGGATCGCGGCGATGCCCAATGGCGCCCTGCCGTTCAAGCTGGCCGAAGTCCGGCTGCTGAAGACCAGGGACTATGCGTCGGTCCAGATCCCGCTTCAGCCCGGCGAGAGGATCTATGGCCTCGGGCTTCAGATGAGCGGCTGCGATCGGCGGAGTGGGATCTATCACCTTCAAGTTGATCACTACGCCTCTGGCCAGGATCGGCTGCATGCCCCTACGCCGCTTTACATCAGCAGCCTGGGGTATGCCGTCTTCTTCAACACCTCTCGCCCGATCAACGTGTACGTTGGGATGGGAAACCGGCTCGACGATCCCAAGCGCCCGCCTTTTCGCGACCGCAACACCGAGGGGAACTGGGACGCCCAGCCCGACAGCGGGTGCGTCGAGGCGTCGGTTCCGGGACCAGGCTTGGAGACGTTCGTATTCGTCGGGCCAACTGCGATGGACGCCCTCCGACGGTACAACCTGTTCTGCGGGGGCGGGGCGATGCCTCCGCAGTGGGCGCTGGGTTTCTGGCACCGCACTCCATCGCTGGCCACCGCGCGGCAGGTTGAGGACGAGGTCAACGAGTTCGCCCGCCGGGGCTTTCCTCTGGCCGTGATCGGCCTCGAACCCGGCTGGCAGTCAAGGTCGTATCCAGGCACGATGGAGTTCAGCCCCGGGCGTTTCCCTGATCCTGCCGGCTTTATCAAGCGGATGGCCGACCAGAGGGTCCACGTGAACCTGTGGGAGAACCCGTACGTAGCC
>JANNJE010000280.1:0-6950 GCA_031405735.1 Armatimonadota bacterium
AACCAAAGTTGATAGAAGTGTTCAAACTGTTCAACGGTGGAACTGGGAGACACGCTCTTGGGTTGGACCCACTTTGGGTTATCCGCTCAGTCAATATGCTTATTCCCATGGGAAAAGAGAAAGCCGCATTTTGCATTCAGCAATACTGCGAAGTCGCGGGCGCAATGTCCAATACTCAAAATGTGTTTTGGGTGATGAGGACGATCTTTGAAGTTCCCGATCCTCCCGGATACATGCCAATTCCCAGCAATGGACTTATTTCTCCGATGGAGCCAGCCGTTCCACAGAATATTCCAAGGTTTCCCATCGTGATAATTGATGATGTGCCTTTCAACCTTTTTCGAGGTGCTACTTTGCGAGGTGTTGCTGAACGGCCTGAATGGGCATTGCCGAAGTACATGAAATATGGCTTTCGAAAAAAGCAGTTAGTTCCACCAGATGACCCATTCTTGGCATACGAACAGCTTTTGAATTCGCCGGAATGGCCCTACCCGCCACGAACACCAATGGAGGATAGATTTGCCGTACCGTTTGAAGAGGACGAAGGACTTGCACTAGACCAGGTTCTTAAATTAGTAAGAAACGTGTACCAACCTAAAAGGAGATACGAAGGCGAGGCGATTAACGGTTTGGACTTCGAAAAATACCATGATGCATTCAAGGAGCTAAACGCACATTGGGACCCCGAAAAAGCAGACTATGTCTTAGGAGCACCCGTCACGCCATTGGTAAAGAAGTGATTGGGCATCAAAGTCAATCGTCATCAAGAAACAACCACGTGAATCGAAGTGCCAAGATGAACTCATGATTATCGCACTCGCGATTGCCGCAACAGTCGCAAAAACCTTCTACGCGGGAGGTGATCCAACTGAGATCGCTGAAGTCGAGGCGAGCGGAGCCATTTACAAAGTTCACGGAAAGCCGACCGACCCATTTGTCGCCATGAAGACGGCAGGATGGACAGCCATTCGACTTCGCGTTTGGAATGAGCCTAAGGATAAATTCTGCGACAAACCACACACTTTGGCACTTGCTAAAAGAGCGTATGAAGCTGGGTTGAAAATCATGATTGATTTCCATTATTCAGACTGGTGGGCAGACCCAGGAAAGCAAAACAAGCCGGCTGCTTGGAAGGATCTAAGTCAAATTGAATTGAACAAGGCAGTTCATGAGTTTTCTAGAGACATCATCGCTTCCTTGGTAGCTCAAGGAACTCCAGCCGAAGTCGTTCAGCCAGGCAACGAAGTCACGAACGGAATGCTTTGGCCCGAAGGAAGGCTCAACATCAATTTGGACGGCTGGGACAATTTCATGCGGCTCACGAAATCAGCCATCAAAGGAATTCGGGAAGGAGCAGGAATTCGTCAGCCAAAAATCATGGCGCACATTGACCAAGGCGGAAGGAATTCTGTTTCGCGATTTTGGCTCGACAACTACTTTGCAAAAGGCGGAGAAGCGGATATTATCGGGCTGAGCTACTACCCAATGTGGCATGGCACGATGGATGAATTGAAATCCAATCTGAACTGGGTCGCTAGAACTTACAAACGAGATGTACTGGTCGCCGAAACTGCGTTTCCGTATCGTGGATGGAATGAGACAACGCGGGCATATGACGAAAATGCTACGCCCGTTAAAGGGTTGCTGGCAAATCCATCGGGGCAAGACACATTTTTAAGAAGGATTGTAACAATGGTCAAATCTGTACCAAATGGCCGGGGTGTCGGTGTTCTGTGGTGGGCGCCAGCATGGATTGGGAAGACGGGCCAGGGTGGCGGATGGGAGAGACTGACCCTGTTTGACAATCAATCGGGTGAAGCGTTGCCAGCTTTTTGGGCGTTTGGAAAGCCAAACTAAAATTTAGGGTTTCTTATAGGCGAAAGCGGCAATCGCAATAGGCTCGTTTAGTTTCATATTTCGATGGCAATTCAAGCATTCCTTCTTTCGAAGGAAGATAGACTCTGCATAGAGTTGCCAGTCGCCGATTTTCTTCTTGAAAGTTCCTTTTGGGCTAGCAGCTAGAAGCTTGACAGATTGGTCGGCAAAATCGAGCAACTTTGGATCGCTTTTACCACTGGAGCGATAGCTGGTTCTAAATAGTCCCTGATTGCCTAGAGACAAATTGCTGGAGCGCCACATCGCCACCTTATTTGTGCGAACAATACTGTTGTCTGCTGAGTCCACCTTAACGTTTTGCCAAAGCTCACTTATCAGGGTGAATACGCCTTCTTCTATCTCCCAGCCGTCTTCAATTAGCTTTGCACGGGTCTTGAACAACTCATTTTCGACCTTGTTGCTTCCAGAATAAATTAGACCAGGATGAGCATCTAGTGGATTATTTGGGATGCGGCTAACTGCACCCGGCCCGTACTTCCATAGGATTCCCAGGTCATTGAAAACGGCATCGTATCCTGCCGCCATCAGTGCCCCAGGCTCTTTCGAAGTCGGCGTTTTTGCATTTGGTGCTTTGTCTGGAGGTGGAAGTACGGCATAGCCCAATACGGCAAATGCTCCAAGTCCACTTAGAATTACCCTAACCATATAGATGTGAAACGATTACATCTAGCGATAGTTTTGCCTTGTGGCAATAGAAGCCTCATTTGGGCTCAAGAAATGAACTTCGACTGAATAACCTGCTATGGTTTCAATCCGCTCTTGCTAACTCATGAGCTCGTCGATAGGATTTTTAGCATGAGATTTTGGAGGTTCAAGACGAATACCACAACGTACACCTCGTTCGGCTAGGAAATCTATGCCCGAGTTATCTCATCTTCTTTCCGCCAAGCATCAGCATCATTGTCGTCTTGGTTTGGATTCGCGGAAGCGGCTGCGCTTTGTCTAATGCTGCCCCAGGGCCGTATCCAGCCAAGTTTGCCATCGCAAAGTCCGCATTTTGATAGATGCCAGCCGGAATGGTTACCTTCGTAGCTTCCCCTGGCATGAAAATCGTTTTAGCAACATTGTCACGAACTTCCGCCATTTGCAGAAATCCCATATCTCCCATCAAGCTTTCAGTGAAAACTTCTGATGATGTCCAAAGGATCATCGTGCTCTTCCCTTCCATTCCCATAGCAGAGGCGTTTTGACCGAGCAAAAATGGAATGGTCGGCCAGCTTAATGCGATGAATTTTTTCAGGTCCATTCGCCTTTCCAAATCTGGCGACGTAATCGAATACGGTGCTAGGAAATTCACATTGGAAGGCGCTTCGATATCCACATTTCCCGTGTAATTTGTTGTCAGCAAATATTTCCCTATGAGCGAAGCATCCTCGGCGATGTTGCCAGCCTGTTTCTTCGTAGGCCAGAATCCCGTCGTCCAATTTGGCTTAAAAAAGTAAGAAGCCGTAGCCTGGGATTCCTTGACCCTTTGGCGCATGGCAGTCTTTTGGTCTTCCGGCATTCCTGCCCATGTAATAATTTTTGGTTGTCCAGCTCTCACCGTCTCCGATGATCCCCAATAAATTTTTATTGTGAATTCTGGATTAGAATCTGGATCGAAATCTTTGATCTTTTCTGATCCTTCCGAGCCCGTTGGGCGGTACAGTTCGAGATCGAGTTTCGGACCTTGTTTCAAGCCCTCTGGCGCAGCAATGCTCGCGGTTGCGTTTGCAGGAGCAATACTTGGCGACCAAAGTCGTACATTAAGGATTCTCGAGGCCCCGCCCATGAACATCATTGCCTCGGGTGGAAGCTTGATTCCAGGCGGAAGGCTCTTTAAGTCCATCATCGGCATCCCTGCCATTCGGCCAACTTTGGTCTCGGCGAGCAAGGCGAGAAAGGCCTGGTCCTCAGTAGTCGGTGTCGCTGTACTGCCAGCTAAAAGAGCGAGTAGGATGTTTGCGGAAATCATGGCTTTATAACTCCTTTTTTGTCAATTTGAGGGTACCAGAAATTGGACAAATTGCAGGGTGAGACCATGCATCGAGGAAGTCAGGCTCTTGTGTAGTTGGAGCACTCAAAAAGCTCACCTTACAAAGTGAATCTTCGGCTCTTCCATCTTGTCTAATAGCATGAGTGCCACAACTGGCAGTGGCCGCTGTTTTGCTACTTCTCGCGCTTCATCAAAACCGAGTTCGACAATTGCCATTCCTGTCAAGTCAATCCATTCGGCAAAACGAATTGCATGAGTTTCGGCACTGAAGCTTGCAAGTCCATGAATGCCTTCGTGGCAATAGCATCCATAGCGTCCCGAGGACGGGTGGCTGAGCACAAAAAGTGCTTCTGGAAAATCTTGATCTAATCCAAGAATCGGTTCAACAAGTGTTGCTGACATGGCTCTACAAAGAAGTATCGGAACAAAGACTCAACTTACTGTAGGGTTGTTCCTACTCTTAGTATTTCGACCGAGAATATACCCTTTCGTCAACTCAATCGGGACTTATGGTGAAAAACGGTAACACAATCGCATCTCCATTTCGTACCATAAGTCAAGGATCGAACAAATTTTGTGACAAAAACTCAACAATCTTTTGAAATCATCGCCAGTCATGAAGCACCCGTGCAGACCGTACTAATGAGCAAAGACGGCAATTGGTTGCTCACTGGCGATACCGAACGCCACGTAAGGATTTGGAGCGGGACCGAGCTGATTTATGAACTTGATGTGAACACGAAGAACCAAAAGGCGCAGACCCTCGACAGAATTCGGTCGGTCGAATTTGCGGCGGATGGGAGCCAATTTTTCGTGGCATGCGGGCACAAACTCCAAGCATTCCGCACGGATGATGGCCGCCGCCAATGGGTGCAAACGCTGCCACGATTCTTGGGCTTCCTGTTTGCATCGCCCTATTGCGTTGACGCAGCATCGGACGGGCGAATAGCGGTATCTAACGATAACGGCACTTTCGGCCTTCGAGATTCTTTTGGCAGAAAGCTTCGCCAATGGAAGCACAATGCAACGCCACGTTGGGTGCGATTTGCCAATGATGAAGCTCACTTAATAGGAAGCGACAGCTTTTCTATCCGGCTATGGGACTGTGAAACGGGCGAAACTGTTAAGGGCTATTCAAGCGATGAACGAATATACAATCTAGTCGCCTCTCGATCTGAGCCTATTTTTGCCGTCCGAACCCTGCATTCGATTCAGCTTTATCACTTTGAGAATTCTGAACCAATTGCGATCATTCCTTCGATGACGGGTATGCCCCTAATTTCATTCTCGCACGATGGAGGTATTTTGGCGGCGTCGGGCGAACATGGTATTTCAATTTGGCAAGTTTCAGAGTCTGGAGTATCGGAAACTGAGGTTGATTCAGGCAAGCAAATTGATGTCGCGGATGCTTCTGTGCTTTCGTTGGCTTTTTCTGCAGACGGCGAAGCGATAATCGTCGGTTGCTCAGATGGGTCAGTTCGCAAGTATGGTTTCGGGCGGGGCAAGCTAGATACGTGAGTTTAGTGTCCTGAACTTATTTGACCTTGGAATCTAAGTTTCCCCTCTCCCTGGAGCTTGCGAGAGGGAGAGGGGATAAAGGGGTGAGGGTTCTTATTCGCGTTTTTACAAATGTTTTGGCATGTCCACATTGTGCGGAGCTAAGTTTGTTGAAATTTCGTAACATGCCTATTTAGTGGCTCCGCGGACCGGGATGCGGAGCTCATTCTTTTGTAAACACAGTCCTGTACTAAAGTGGCTCCGCGCTCCATTCCCGCATCCCTAAATCGCTATTTCAGGTACATTCTTACTCTTCTCACCCGGACGTAGCTCAATGGATAGAGCATCAGTCTTCGGAACTGAGGGTTGGGGGTTCGAGTCCCTTCGTCCGGGCCATACTTTATTTTCCCAGCCGCCCCAACAATCCTTCATCCGTCCAATCCACCCGAATCGGAGTGATTGCCACAAACCTCTCGCGAATGGCTTGCACGTCCGTCCCAGGCTGATCTTGATTCATCACGACGTTTCCGCCTTGCCAATAGTACGGCCGTCCCCAAGGGTCTTGGCGTTCCAGCACCCTGTCAACATAAACACGTTTGCCCATTGCAGCAAACCTGTGCCCTTGAATCTCTTCAAAAGCTATGGCAGGCACGTTGATGTTGTACAAAACGTACGGTTCTTGGGGCAGTTCCATCAGCATCTGCCAATTCTCAAGTAGCCACTTTGCCCCTGATTCGTAATGGAAAGGCGCGCCCGAAACGAACACCGCCATGCTCAAGGCAAAGGAGGGAATCTCGTTGATTGCGCCTTCCATGGCGCCGGCGACCGTTCCACTGTAAGTCACGTCGAGCCCAAGATTTGGTCCGTTGTTGATTCCGCTAAGCACCAGATCGCAGCCATCAGGCCAAGCGACGGTAAGTCCCACATTCACGCAATCAACCGGCAACCCATCCACTTCAAAAGCTTGTGCGCCTTCCCATTCAACTGCTTTGACGCGAAGCGGGTCGCGCAGAGTCATCGCATGGGAACAGGCAGATCGTTCCCTGTCTGGAGCAACTACCTTTACCTCACCAAAATGTTTGGCGACCTCGACAAGGTGCTTTAACCCATCAGCCCGAACACCGTCATCGTTAGTCACCAAAATTCGCATGGGGTTCGTGTTACCCGAATTAGGTCGCAAATATCATTGCTCGTGAAAGCGCACAGTTCGCATTGGTCACTCAGGAAACTCCACTAGGAAAGCGACAATTGAACTGCTCTTTTTCACGCGGTGGAACGCAGAGGTACGCGGAGGACAAATCTGCGAACCTCTCCGACCGTTGCGTGAGAATCCGATTCCACCGATTTTCCGTTGCCAATTCTTGGCTCGCAAAGACGCCAAGAACGCAAAGTCCAGACTCCTTCTATGTGCTTTCCCAATCAAGGCTTGTGCACCAGTCCCCATTTGCGAACTTTGCGTGAGAATTCAAATGGAAATGCTTGGCTGGTAGAGTTGGACAATAGCTATGAAAGACCTATCAGACGTGCAGGCTAGATGGATTGTAGTGGTTCTGGCCACTTTAACATCGTCCTTCTGCTTATC
>JANNJE010000281.1:0-2719 GCA_031405735.1 Armatimonadota bacterium
GACACAAAGGCGAATGTACATAACAGGCGGAATCGGCTCAACTGCAATGAACGAGGGTTTCACAAACGACTACGATTTGCCAAATTACAACTCGTATGCCGAAACTTGCGCATCAGTAGGATTAGCGATGTGGGGGCGGCAAATGGCGCACCTATTTGATGAAGCCGACTATGCCGACGCTATGGAGCGAGCCATTTTTAACGGAGCATTGGCAGGTATTTCATTCAAAGGAGATCGCTATTTTTATGCGAATCCGCTGGAAAGCCGTGCCGACCACGCGCGGGTTCCTTGGTTTGAGTGTGCTTGCTGTCCGCCGAATATCGCGCGGATGATTGGCTCAATTTCGCAATATGCGCTTGCTGTAGCGGATGGTGAGTTGACTGTTTATTTCCCTATCGGCGGTTCTGGCTCGCTTGAATCTTCTGGCGCGAAAATTGAATTTGAGATTAAAACCGAGCATCCCCATGGTTCCAAGAGCAGCGTTTCATTTGATTTTGAAAAGGCTTCAAATTTTCGAGTGAGAATCCGGTATCCAGATTGGTGCGATTCGGCTACTTGCACCCTCGCAGGCAACAAAGTTGAAAGCGAGTTTGAAAATGGATTCATCGTTTTGGATCGAACTTGGAATCCTGGAGATACTCTCGAAATCGAGTTTGAAATGGAACCGAAATGGATGCGCACAAACCCAAATGTGCTCGCAAATGTTGGGAAAGTTGCTCTGACAAAAGGTCCGCTAGTTTATTGCCTAGAATCTGATGTAGAGACCTTGCCTGCTACTCTGTTCTTTGCTTCAACTGAAGTTGACGTTCCTTTTTCACCTGATCCTGGGCTTCCCTACGGCATTCAATCTGCCCAAGTTTCCGGGGCATATCTGGTTCCGGATACAGATGATCCGCTTTACGAGACGCAAAAGCAACTTATGTTCCAGGATAAGGACGCAAAGTTCATTCCCTACTTTGCATGGTCAAATCGTGGGCTATCTAGAATGGCTGTTTGGGTAAATGAGGGCTAATCTTGCGGCGTGCTGAATCGCAATTTATCTCAACACCCTTCTCCGGAATGCTATGCCGCAGACAGATTCCACGAAAAGGTAAAACCACTACTCGTGACCATTACAGACCGCTTCGCAGAACTCAGAGCCAAGAACGAAAAAGCCCTCGTTTGCTTCGTAACCGCTGGCGATCCCTCCCTTGAAGAGCTTCCGGCAATCTTAAAGTGCCTCGACGAAGCTGGCGCCGACATTATCGAAGTCGGAATTCCTTTCAGCGACCCTATTGCCGATGGGCCAATAATTCAGGCGGCTGGGCAACGAGCCTTGGACAAAGGTGTGAATCTTGACGACATCTTAAAGACCATTTCCAAAGTCTCCGTCAAAGCTCCGATTGTTCTTATGGGATACACGAATTCTGCGTTGAGGCAAGGATTTGACCACTTTGCATTTAGAGCCGAAGTTGCAGGAGTTGCTGGCGTAATTCTTTCAGACTTGATTCCAGATGAGGCAGAGGAATGGATCGAAACAGCAACTAACCACGACCTAGACACGATCTTTCTGGCTGCACCGACCTCAACCGATGAACGCTTGGACATCGTCTGCAAAGCCGCCAGGGGATTTGTTTATGCAGTGTCACGCGCTGGTGTCACGGGAAGTCAAAAGTCCCTGTCCAACGATGCCGTTGAGTTAGTTTCGCGCCTTCGGGAACGCACTAATTTGCCGATTTGCGTGGGATTCGGAATCAGCGATGCAAGCCAGGTTGCTGAAGTGTGCAAGGTTTCAGACGGAGCAGTTATTGGTTCCAAATTGGTTCAGCTAATCCACGAAAAATGGGATGGCGGAGCGGGATATCACGTCATTCATTCGTTAGTTAGCGAATGGAAAGCTGCAACTCGTAATTGAGTTCAAAACGGCTTACTTCATGTTCGCAGGCTTGCCCTTTAGTTTTTCAAAAGCCGTTAACTGGGCATTTGTCAGCAAAGCAAGTGTCTTCTTTTCCATGGCGGCCTGAACAGCTTGCATTTTGGGAACATCAGAGTCTCGGCCCGCTTTTGCAACTTGATTGACCTTTGCTTTGTAGGCTTCCATCTGCTTCTTGTCATTGGGGTCCTTCGGCTGAGGGATTGCTCGAACTCTTGCAGCAGTTTCTTTTGAGAGCGTATCCATCGTGTTATAAGAAGTCAGGTAGTACTTCTTTGCCATTTTGCTTTGCTCTGGAGTCAGTGCAATGGCTCTGGCTACATCAGGTGAAATCAAGCTGAATATTCCGTACTTTTGAATCCCGCATTCCATGAGCCTGGCTCTTTGAGGAACGCTCAGCAACTTGAGGCATGCCGCGATCAACTTCTTCTGCGCCGCTTTAAGCGGGACGTTGTATTTTTCCTTGTGAGCGCGATCCTTGCGATATTTCGTTTGAAGATCCATGGCTACATTTGCATAGTCGCCAAAGTGCTTCTGAATCATCTTCAATTGCGCCGGGCTGACTTTCAGCTCTCTTTGCACCCAGGACTCTCCCAATAGAAAAACCGATGCCTCTGGAATCGTCTCGTACCGATTCAACTGAGCTAGGCTCACCATTGAAATGGAAAGCAAAGCAAGAAAAATGAGGAAGCGTCGAAATATCATGATCTTAATTCTACACAGTTGAACGTTACTGGACGGTCTTCGGTTCATCAATCCGCTAAATTTAGGAGGGCACCGGAACATCCCTTGCCGTCGAGACCGCCG
>JANNJE010000282.1:0-3548 GCA_031405735.1 Armatimonadota bacterium
CGACCATGGTCTTGATAAACCAGTGAGGTTCCAATTGCTTCGATCATACAAGCCTCCGTTCCACAACTCCAACCGGGTCGAATTTACGAAATCGAAGTGCAATAGTCAGTGTGGCAACCGCAATGATTGCAAGCGGCACAGGAATCGTATAAGAAAACGCTTGCAAGTCAAACGTTTCCATAGCGTAAGCATTTGGCAGCATCAATTGCCTGTCAACAAGGACAAGCAGTCCGTAAGCAGAAAACAGCCCCAAAACCCAGCCAATTCCAACAATGATCAGGTTCTCCCAAATTGCTCGCCTCAGAAGTTGCTTTTTGGTGTATCCAAGTGCCTGCAGAAGGCCGAATTCCAGTACGCGCTGACTCTGGTAGATGTTGATCAGCATTCCCATCATGATCGTGACGACCAAAACGAGAGTACCGATGACAACATTTAGAATCTTGTAAAGGGTTCGAAACATCAGGTCGGTATCATTGTTTAGATCGAAAAAGGCAAGTACGCTGGCTCGTTGGCCCTTGAATTTTTCAAACGCCCAATGGTCGAGTTTGTCTTGCTGTTCCAAATCTTTAGCGAACGCCAAGACGCCATCCACTGGTGGAAAATGGTTTGCCTTCTGATATTCATAGTCGCCAACCATTAGCCATTCGTCGGTTTGCGCGATTCCAACAATCTTGATCGGATAGGGCGAGTAATTTTCGTTGTCGTCTGGCTTCTGCAGACTGTCGCCAAGTTTCAGTCTAAGGTTGCGGGCAACAGGTTCGCTAATAATCGCTTCTGCGCTTGCCTCATTTGGCATTCTGCCTTCAATCTTTGCGGCACCCATTCGTTTCACATAGTAATGTGCATCGTCGGGCTTCATTCCGATTACAGCAAAGGGCCATTTGCCGACAATGCTCATCACCTGCCGTCCTGTTGCCCGGCAAAGAACGATTCGTTCGATTGGAATTGGCGATTCAGACGTGAGCTGATCAACGATTTTCGGAGTCATTTCGGGATCGCCGCGAGGAGTGACGGCCACAAAGTGCTTTGAGTAAGAATAGATGGTTCGAATCGAATGGGGAATCGAATTCATCATGGAAACAATTCCGGAAACGAGCAGAACCGCCAACACGATGACGCCAACAATTGGAACAGCACGCTTCCAATTCCGAGTCCAAAACGTTAGGATACCTAACGGGTGATTATGGATCAAATGCGATTCCTTTGGTATCTCAAGAAGACTTCGTCACCCACTGCTTGATTTTGAATCAATTTGAATTTCAAAAGCGCCCCGCGCGGCAAAGGACGGCCTCCGGCGATGGTTGGAACCTCGCGTCCAAGCTTTATTGAAGCAGCGACCGTAAGGAAGATCTCGTCAATCAAGTCTTCATGAAAGAACGACGCATTTGTTTCGCTACCCCCCTCGATAAGTAACCTTTCAACACCAAAATCTCTCCTTAAGTCAGCAAGCATACGCTGAAGCGGATTCTCTTGAACGAGATTGATTCGATGTATTCCGCTAGGAAGCTCAAATGTTGATTCCAAAGGTGCGATAACTACGGCCCGCGAAGGATCATCCGTAAAGAAGCGACTATTCAATGGAAGATTGCCGGAATTTGTCATCACAATCTTCAAGAGTCGATTCGGATACCATATGCCCTTTGTGGCTCGAAGGGTTGCTCCGCCAATTAGCACGGCATCGGCATGAGATTCAAGGTCGCGCATTGCCTGATGATCTGTACTTGAACCAAGGTCCATTACCCCTTCGTTTCGCTCGCCAGACAAAATCTTGCCATCAATCGTGCTGACCATATTGCAGATCACGTACGGCCTGTCGAATGGCGACGAAGGCAGCTCAATATGCTCGTAAATTCGGGTCACGCTACATATTGTGTTCGGTTTGGTACGGGTTTGGTTCGGTTTGGGAGTGCGCGGGCTTGACCGCGATATTGTGAGTATGTACGGGTTCGTTCGGATTAGTACGGGGGTTCGGCCTTGTGCCGTGCGAATCCGAACAAAGCCCTACCAGTCCGAACGAATCCGAACTAAGAGCTACGCCGCCAAGTCTTCGATA
Organism: Armatimonadota bacterium; assembly: GCA_031405735.1. Lineage (GTDB taxonomy): Bacteria > Armatimonadota > Fimbriimonadia > Fimbriimonadales > Fimbriimonadaceae > JANNJE01. The sequence goes on from JANNJE010000282.1 coordinate 2,054, forward strand.
TCGCACATATTTTTTAATGCGCATTCAATCAATTCGTTCACGCTGTTTCCATTTTCAGGAAAAGAGGATTGTCCGACATGCACTTCGATGGATCCAAGCGTTGCAAATCGCTCCTTCACCCATTGTTCCATCCGAGTAGCAAGTCGCTTTTGGACGATTGAAGCATGAATTCCGGTGGCAGGCAGGATCACTGCAAATCCGTTCTTGCCATATCTGCAAACCACGTCGAGCCGTCTCACGGTGTCTTTCAAGAAATCAGCAGTTTCACAGATAAAGTCCACGACGCTTTCCTCTCCATAAAAGCTTTTGAGCTTATCCAGCCCAGCAAATCCAACGAGTGCTAGCCCCAAAGCGCCGTTGTCACCAGAAGCCCTGTGTAGCTCTTCCTCGCAACGATTGAAGAAATATGCTTCCGTGTACGCCCCCGTTATCGAATCCACTACGTCGTAGTCGATGTCCTTTTCTTGCCTTCTCAATAACTCATCCTTTCGCTCTTCGCTTGTAAGGATCTTTCGAAGTTTGTTGAGAGATTGACGCAAGATGTGCGAAACGTAATTGCAGGATATTCCTAGTTTTGTAGCAATTTCGGTTTGATTCATGGATTCAAAATGGAAGTGAATCAGCACTTGACGCTCTAAATCGCGGAGCTGCCTCATCGCTTGTTCTAAGACCATTCGGTCTTCAAATCCGAGTTGCTCCGGGCAAAATTCTGCAGCATCCAGCTTCTCTGCGTCCGAATCCCCGTCGTCGTCCGAAGGAGTTACGTCCAGAGAAGCGACTTTGAGCATTTCTTGGGTTTGAAACACTTCTCGAACCGAGGACTCACTGATCCCTAGTTCCAATGCAATCTCAGACTCATGGGGCTGGCGCCCAAGATTGTGTTGAAGCAAGCTTTGTGTTCGCCCTACTTTGTGGCGAAGCTCTTGTAGCCAAGCAGGCTGCCGAATCGTTTGCGAACGGTCTCGCAAGAAGTGCTTGATCTCACCTGCAACGAGATAGGTGGCGTATGTGTTGAACCGAACTCCTGCTTCGGGATCAAACTTGCCAAGCGCATTGAGGAGCCCAATGAACCCAACTTGGACTAGATCGTCGTGCTGTTCCAGCCCCGTAAACCGTCGAGCTACTCGCTCGACCAACTGCCCATAGTGGGTCAGAATCAGGTCTTTGAGGTCGGGACGTGGGTTTTCCAAATACCGTAGTACCAAACTTTCTGGATCTTCTTGCCATGCAAATGCGTTCGCCATTTTCACTCCATTGATTCGCTGTCTCGCTCCCATCCTTGGAGCGATCTGGGTCTGCCCTCCTGGCCGACCCAGACTACAAAACTTCTCTTTCTCGATGTGCTTGTTATTGCACGCTGTTCACCAGCTTAAAGATTGGGGTCATTACCGAAATCGCAATGAAACCTACGATTACACCCATGAAAATAATGAGCATTGGTTCAATCATTGAGGTAAGTCCCTTTACTGTCGCTTCAACTTCTTGATCATAAAAG
>JANNJE010000283.1:0-7480 GCA_031405735.1 Armatimonadota bacterium
CAATCTGGTTTTAAGTCGGTTGCGGGATTTTGGAATTTCCCAAGGGTAATCCAAGGTTCTGACCACCCGTACACTCTGGCTGCAATTCCCTCTTTAAGAGCTATCTGAATGAGTTCAGAATCACGCGCCATGTTCGTGATGCCGTCTTCAATCTCGCCAGATCGAAAATGCACGAATTACACCGAAACCGGAGCCTTTTGTCGCCAATAATTCACATTCAAATCCTTAACCGCCTTTGCTTCGTCGAGTCGGCCAACAATTTGGGATGTCGGAGCGTCGTGCAAAACGTCAGGATCTGTCACGGCTTCTTCACAGATTGAAATCAGTGCATCACAAAAGGCATCCAAAGTTTCCTTGCATTCGGTTTCAGTAGGTTCAATCATGAAACATTCGGGGACGATAAGCGGGAAATAGTTGGTCGGCGGGTGGAAGCCATAGTCAATCAGCCTCTTGCTGATGTCGAGAGCACGAATTCCGTTTTCTTTCTTGTACTTTTCGGCCGTCAAGACGCACTCGTGCATGCAGTAGCGGTCATGGGCCGGAGGCAAAACGTCTTTCAATCGCGCCCGGACATAGTTTGCATTGAGAACTGCCATTCGGGAAATTTCTGGAAGAAATTCTTTTCCCATCGCCAGGAGGTAGCTCAAGGCGCGAACTGCCATCAGCGAATTCCCCCAAAAGCTCGAAACCCTTCCGATGCTCAAAGGCCGGTGACGGTCTACAACAGCCTTCTTCCCTTCCCATTTGATCACTGGCCCAGGAATGTATGGCTCCAAATGAGACTTTACGCCGATGGCTCCACAGCCAGGGCCCCCACCACCATGTGGTGTCGTGAATGTCTTGTGCAAGTTCAAATGCATGCAGTCGAAGCCATGATCGCCCGGACGAGTCGTTCCGACCATCGCATTCATATTCGCACCATCGCAAAAAACTTGGCCGCCACAAGCATGAACCAACCTGCAGATTTCTTCAATCTGCCTTTCAAATAGCCCTAGTGTCGAGGGGTTTGTCACCATGAATGCGGCAACAGATTGATCGCAAAGTGCCGCAAGTGCATCGAGATCGCAGTCGCCGTTCGCGTTCGTTGGCACGGATTTCACGTCGTATCCGCACCTAGCTGCAGATGCTGGATTCGTCCCATGAGCCGAATCCGGGATCAGCACGATATTGCGCGTCTCGCCTTCCCCTCGCGATGCATGATAAGACTTTATTAACATCAAACAGGTCTGCTCACCATGCGCTCCTGCCACTGGTTGCATAGTGATCGCATCAAAGCCGGTCAGCTCCATCAATATGTCTTGAACTGATGCGATGACTTCGAGATATCCGGAAACCGTAGATTCAGGCTGAAGCGGGTGGACATGCGTAAACCCTGCCAAACTAGCTACCCGCTCATTGATGCGCGGGTTGTATTTCATCGTGCAAGAACCTAACGGATAAAAGCCCGTGTCAATGCCGTAATTAATGTGGCTCAGGTTCGTGAAATGCCGAATCATGTCTAATTCTGCAATCTCAGGAAGTCTCAACGAATCGCGAACTGGACCAATCGCATCCGAAAAACTGACCTCTGGAGTGTCGCAGTTAGGAACGTTGCAGCCAACTCTGCCATGGCGTGACTTTTCGAAGATTGGTACAGGGGTAGGAACGTTCTTTGTGGGCATGGTTCGTAGCCGAGTTTACACCTCCGGCTCCCCTAAGCGCATGACAGGAGTGCCTTCAAAAAGATACAATGAATCTCTTGATGCCTCAAGATCTCCCTTGCAACGTCGCCTGGTTGCCTGGCATCGAAATCTTCAGTACCGAAAAATCAAAATGAGAATTGGAATTCTAACCGGAGGAGGCGACGTCCCCGGACTAAACGCCTGTATTAAAGCTGTAGTCAATGAAGTCAACGACCTTGGACATGAAGTTTTTGGAATCAAAAAGGGCTGGCATGGCTTGCTCGGTACGAACCTCGATAATCCAGACTCGATTTCAGAATTGATCGAGCCGTTGGAGAAGGCAAAAGTTCGCCGAATTGACCGGACTGGCGGCACGATCTTGCACACTTCACGGACAAATCCAGCTCGAGTCAGAACAGAGGACATTCCGGACTTTCTTATTGGCAAAGCTGTCGGACAATCACCTCATGACTTCACCACCCACGTCCTTAAAGTTGTCGAGGCACTAAAGCTTGACGTTTTGATTCCGATTGGTGGCGACGACACGCTTTCGTACGGGCTTCGGCTCCATGACGAAGGTGTTCCTGTTATTGCCATTCCAAAGACGATGGATAACGATGTGCATGGAACCGATTACTGCATTGGTTTTTCGACTGCAGTTACCCGTGGTGTCGAATTCATCAACAATCTGAGAACCAGCACAGGCTCACACGAGAGGATTGCTGTAGTTGAACTCTTTGGACGAAATAGCGGAGAGACTTCTCTCATTACGGCTTACCTCGCCGGAGTGGATAGAGCGGTCATTTCAGAAGTTCCATTTGATCCTCAACTTCTTGCCGAAATGTTGGTTTCTGACAAACGGGAAAATCCCTCAAATTACGCGATGATGACCATTTCAGAAGGTGCCCATCCAATTGAAGGACAAATTCTCCAGCGAGGAGCTGAAGACGCTTATGGACATCAAAAGCTAGGCGGTATTGGACAAGATGTAGGCGAACTGCTTAAAGAATTGACGGGCGAAGATATCATCTACCAGCAGGTCGGATACCTGATGCGATCAGGCGCCCCAGACTCTTTGGACCTTATGGTGGCAACAAATTACGCAGTCATGGCAACAGGATTAGCGCTTGAAGGAGCTAGTGGCCGGATGGTCTCTCTTCGTGGCGGAACCTACACGAACGTTCCCATTTCTGTCACTCGCGAGGGAGTAAAAAGGGTTGATGTAGACGAGCTCTATGACTCAAAAAACTATCGCCCTAAGGTTCGGCACGTTGCTGGAAAGCCGATGTTTTTGTACTAGGGTCTGGATGGGTTGTGGCGTTTTGGAATTACGCATCAAGAATTACGAATGAAGAGCGTTATCAGCCAACTGAAAACCGATAACGGAAAACGGGGCGCCGCTAACCGCCAACTGCTTACTGCCGATTGCCAACCTGAAGGTAATCCAGCAAAACTACCAGCCCGAATCGTTGACGAAATTCAATAAATGCCGTACAATGTGCTTCTGATTCGGAATGCGATACGTTACTAATATGTGTCGTTTGACGACGGATAGGAGGATATTCGAAGATGAATAAATTTGGTTTGGCTGCATTTGCAGCATTAGCAGCGATAGGATTGACAATTTATGGGTGCGGTGGCGGCGGAGTCGCACCTAGCGACGGCGGCGGACTTGAGAGCATTGACATGTCCACAATTCGCACTGGTCCAATGGCGCGATGCGCAACAAAAGACCTCTCATTGGTAGAGCAAGCACAAGTTGAGAGAGATCTTGCCAATGCTGTAAACAATCCAGCGGACGTGACCGGTGGAGTCATCAATGTCTATTGGCATGTAATCAACAACGGATCAAGCCTTGCGAATGGAAATATTCCTGATTCGCAAATCACAGATTCGATCAACGTTTTGAATGCTGCTTGGGCCCCATGGGGTTGGAGCTTCAATTTGGTTGCGACTACAAGAACAACCAACGCAACTTGGTACACATGTGCAGGCGGAACGTGCGAAACACAAATGAAAACTGCTCTGCGGCAAGGAACAGCCGACGACCTGAACGTTTACTCTAACAACATGGGCGGCGGACTTCTCGGTTGGGCGACATTTCCATCTAGCTATGCTGGCAATCCAAAGAACGATGGCGTTGTAATTCTCTTCTCTTCAGTTCCAGGTGGAACTGCCGCTCCTTATAACTTGGGAGATACAGCAACACACGAAGTTGGACACTGGATGGGCTTGTATCACACGTTTCAGGGCGGGTGCAAGAGCAACCCTGCGCAAGGCGACGGCGTAGCCGATACCCCCGCTGAGAAATCCGCAGCATTTGGGTGCCCAGTCGGACGCAACACTTGTGCAGGTTCACGCTTCCCTGGCAACGACCCAATTGAGAACTTCATGGATTACACAGATGATTCGTGCATGTTCCAGTTTACGGCTGGCCAAGACTCCAGAATGGACAGTATGTTTACGACGTACCGATACAATCGTTAAGTTTGAATCGTGTCCATCGCGTATTGATGAACGGAAATTGTAAGCGGATAGCCCTTTCTTCTTTGTGGAAGAAGGGGCTCTTTCTTACTCAAATGTCGAATTGGGTGAGAAATCAACTTGGATCATCGTATAACATTGAGTAGCTGTTCGGTGTCAAATTGCATTTGATGATCCGACACAGAAAGTCAATCCAATCAATTTCTATACATACTATGCCTACACGAACTCATGCTTTCCTGCGTTCCGGATTGATTGCTTGCGCAATATTCGTTTCCCTAGTCTCACAAGCTCAGACCATCCCGTGGGAAACAAATTATGCGAAGGCTCTCGAACTTGCGAAGAAAACCAACAAACCGATTCTTGTCTTCTTTCATACGGATTGGTGCCAATATTGCAAGCAAATGAAGGCTGACACGCTTAAAGATCAGAGCGTAGTAAAGGTCATGAAGTCCGTGATTCCGGTCTCCTTAAACGCCGAAACTGACGGCAAAGCACTGAAGGCTAAACTCGGCGCAAAAATGTATCCTGCCTTTATCTTCGTAGCTCCAAACGGAACGAAATTCACTGAGATCAACGGTTTTCACACGCCTATCATGTTTCGCGATGAAGTGCAAAAGCGTGTTGCCGCTATTCAAGTGAAGGACAAGCTTCTCTCCGCCATTAAATTGAAGCCGATGGATGGTGAAACGAACGCTCGACTTGCTTGGCTATTTGCGATTCAGGAAGAAGAAACTGCCTCCCTTAAACATCTGGAACTTGCAAAGAGGGCAAAGTACCGCGGCGCATATATGGCTTCTGCGTTGAACATGGTTGGCGACGTTTTTCAGCTGTCCGAGCACTTTGACAAGGCTACGGAGTATTTCCGAGACTCCATGAATTATCCGGGAACTACTGCCGACAAGAGCTACTCGCTTGTATCGCTCTATAGCTGCTGTCTGCAAAAAGGCGATACGAAAAAGGCAAACGAGTACGGCAAGAAATTGATTGAACTGCCAGGCGCTACGCAAGAGTATGTAGACTTTGTCAACCAGCGAATGCGCCGGAAAACTGGGATTTCTTAGTTAATGAAACCTAATTCTTGTTGTTATGCTTGGTAGCACCTAGGACTGCCGTCGAAGTTCAGCGAGAACTTGTTCTGGCGTCAATTGTTCCTCTAGCTCGCCTACTTCGGAGTCCAACTCACTTGATGCCCCTACTTTTTGAGCAATTGAATCAACGATCCTCAGAATCTTTGTGATCTCGTGCTCGGCAAGTAAGTCAATATGCAGGTCGAGATCAGCACGCTCTTCAGATTGAGCGGACTGCCGGTTTTGGCTAATCAATACGAAGGTACTCAGAAATATTGCTTCCAGAGAAACAACCATTGTCAGCAAGCCAAACGGATACGGATCAAACGGCCTCATAGGTGTAACTCCCTGGTTGACCACGATCCATACTACAAACCAAACAACATGAAAATACACGAAGTTCATGTGTCCGCTAAAGTTCGTTACGGCGTCGGCAATTCTATGCTGAAGTGACCTGCTTCGACGTGCTTGTGCGCGAATTTCTGCGATTGTTCGCATGTTGTTTCGGACTAAATGATGGAGAAGCGTGCCACCAGCAGATTTGTCAGTTGATTCATTTGGCTCCATATCTTATGATCGCACATCGGAAGGAGTGTTTTTGGTAGTTTAGAGATATGAACCTGAATTGGGACGCTGAAACCTATGACAAAAGACACAGCTTTGTCACAACTTACGGCGAAGAACTCATTGGTTTGCTTGACCCAAAACCTGGCGAACGAATTCTCGATATTGGATGCGGAACCGGGCATCTTACAGCCCAAACAGCTGCTTTGGGTGCGACCGCAATTGGGTTAGATGCTTCGGAATCAATGCTTGAAATTGCCCGATCCACCTATCCAGAAATTGAATTTTTACTTGCTGACGCTTCAAATTTTGAACTCAGCGAACCTGTAGATGCCATTTTCTCGAACGCTGCCCTTCACTGGATATTGGATGCTGACAATACGGTTCAGTGCATGGCTAACGCCCTTCGATCTGGCGGTAGATTCGTCATTGAAATGGGAGGAAAGGGCAACATAGATCAAATCATGGCTGCCTTAATGGAATCCGTTTCACAGATTGGGGTTGAAATGGAGCGTCCTGCCAAATTCTATCCATCACCTGATGACTACACTTCTTTGTTAGAAAAATACGACATACGGCCAACATCAGTTTTGCACTTCCCTCGCCCAACAAAACTCTTAGGGAAAGACGGGCTACGAAATTGGTATAACCAATTTGCTCAGCTAGTATTACAGCAGCTGTCGGAAGAAGAGCAGAACAACGTTATCGCCAAAGCTGAAGATCAACTGAAAACGACCCATTTTAACGGGCAAGATTGGATTGCCGATTATGTCCGCCTTCGTGTCGTCGCCAAAAAGGCGTGATTCTACTTTTTGGAAGCATCCGCTTCTGATTCAAGGGGCTTTGTAACCTTTGTTGGCTCTCGGTCAGTGAAAAAGAAACGCTTGATATCAACCCAAAATACGCTTACAATCAAGAGCAATACTAGGATACTTCCAGCTCCGAAGAGCTTCTCCTGAACTTTGTAGCCAAGCCTTCGGCCCCGGCGAAACATCTCTGCTACGGCGATCATCATCTGACCGCCATCGAAGGGTGGTACCGGTAGCAAATTCAAAATTCCCAATGAAATCGTCAACAGACCGCTAAGCTCAAGTACTCCGGAAAGTCCAAACTTTACGGCACCTTCTGTAGCCTTTAAGATCGTGAGTGGCCCCCCCATGTTCTCTTCAAATTGGCTCGGCTCAAGTGCAATTCCAATAAGACCCATAACCATTTTGAAGGGCAATTCTGCAGCACGGCCAAAAGCGTCTCCAAAAGTCAACTTTTCAAGATGGCGACCAGGTCCGAATTGCAATTTCCCCTGAATCACTTTTGACTTCGTTGGTTCAAAATTCTTGTCCAGCACACTTGTCGGGACTGTGTCTGCCTTCGGTTTGGCGACAAGCGAGATTTGTTCGCCATTGCGCTCAAGAATGAGCGTGATATTCTGTTCTGGTGCCTTCGAGTTGTTCGCGGACCAGTTTCAATTGTGCCTGCTTGCTTTCGAGCTGGGCCCTGGCGCCGCGCAGGCCTTCGCGCGTGGCATCGAGATTCTGCGCCAGTATCGCCTGTTCGCCCTGCAGCGCCGCCCGGCGCGACGCAAACAGCTGACGCTGCAAATTCATGTGCTCGACTGCCACCGGATCGTCCCGGGCAGCCAAGAGTTCCGGGTGAAACTGGACTTCCGCCGCGCCCTTCTGCTCCGCCAACAGGCGGCTTTCC
>JANNJE010000284.1:0-2731 GCA_031405735.1 Armatimonadota bacterium
GGTTATTCAGGCGCTTACCTCGCCGCTGAACCGCATGCCCGGGTGCAAGCCAAGACCGCGCGCGCACGTTTGCGTGAAGAAGTTGTCCATCGACTACCTTGAGCCACACGGCAGGTCCTGCGACCGCGCTCTGCTGGGAAATAGGGGCATGCGTGCGTGTCTTTTTGCTCCTTTCGCCCCCGGCGCACCAGTAGTTGCATTCTTCCGGGTAGATTGCAGGAAAATCAGTGGTTAAGCCTACTGGGGTCTATGACAATGTTTCTACTCTTTGTTAATCGCAATTCGAAAGTGCGCACGGCATTGCACTTGTGCAATAGGACCGCTATTGCCCTCGCTGTCCTCTCACTCGTCGCATCTCTTTCAACCATCAGCACTGCCCTACAGGCAACCGAAACCTCGCCGCGGGCCGACGACCTGCGTGCGTTGGAAGGCGAGTGGATCTACGTGGAGGATCGCACCGAAGGGAGGGATATGGAGCAGCTTGGCCCTCCAATGAGTTCGAGGTTCATCTTCAAGGTAGATGAGGGTGCGGTCATTCTGGTATGGGGCCATGGCGGTGGGGGGAATCGCGATGTGCGCGTCGCTCTCAACGGTTCTTCCACCGAGGTCGCGGGATCTACGGCTGGCGCGTTAACGCGTTACCGAGCTTCGTGGAAAGACGGCATGTTCAGCTACGAGATCGAGTTCGTGCGCGCTGCGGGTCAGGCTCCTGAAGGGCTGATCAAGAGAGAGTTCCGCATCACGAAGGACGGGCTGATCGTGCGCTCGAACCTTGAGTTGACCCCCGGTATTTGGTCGGTTGGCTTTTTCCGCCACCCTCAAGACATCGCGATGCCAACTCCTGCCAAAGCTGTGATCGCCGACCTAAAATGGCTTGAAGGGGCGTGGACTGGAACGAGGAGCACGGGGTCGTCGTTCGAGGAGCGCTGGAGCCCGCCGAAGGGCGGTGCGATGCTCGCCACATCGCGCTCGGTCAATACGAGCGGCAAGATGTTCGCGTTCGAGTTCCTGCGAATCGTCGAGCGCGACAGTGGGCTGGTTTACATCGCGCAGCCCAACGGGGGAACGGCGACCGAGTTTGTGCTTTCCGAGTTGAGCGCAACACGCGCCGTGTTCGACAACCCGCGCCACGACTACCCGAAGCGCATCGTGTACGAGCTTTCGGCCGAGGGTGGCCTCACCGCTACAATCGGCTTTATGAAGGGCGGCACCCCGAGGCGATTCGAGTTCAAGCGCGAGGGCAGTTGATAGCGCCTGGAAGGAAGACCCTGTCAAGGAAACAATGGTTTGGAGCACCGGCTTACCAGGTGATTCAGCTCGGCTCAGTTCGAAATGCAGTCTTAGTGCCAGTGTATCGCTACAGGTTTGAAAGGTAATTCTATTGTCTCTCAGTTGGAGCCGACGATCTTATAAGCTTCGATGCTTGCGGCACCCTTCATTGTCTGAAGATCTTTCTCAGGTACAGCCGGAACAAGTCCCCGATCCCATTCCGGGTCAAGGCGATCTCTGACTACTGCAAACACCTGCACTGTCTGCCCCAATTTGAAGGGCTTGCGTTCAGCAGCTTCCCTTGCCTCTCCCACGATAAAGACAAGACGCTTTCCGCCTAAATCGTCGCTCATGGCGACGAGATTGGGTGCGTATATCCGGTAAACAGCACCACTTGTTGCAACAGCCTTTAAAAAAAGGTTTTTGTGTTTCCGGTCAACCTGAGCAAGCGGCACGGTTTGCTTTGGCGGGTATTCTGCCGACGTCTTCCAGGAGCGCACCTGAACGCAACCCGCCAGAACTGCTACCGCAAAAATCCCAATTCCGTTGGCGAAGTCCAATCGGCGGAGCCACATTTAAACAGTATAACAATTTCGGCCGAATCTCATTTCAACCGACATACACTTCCTGATCGTCCCAACAAGTCTGGAGGTAATCAATCTGAGCGGCATGGGAATAGGCATGGATACCTGGGAGATGCATCAGGAATGTCATCGGCATTGTCCAGCCCAACCCAGAATCAAGAGAAAGGCAGATCGCTTCAGAAGACAACGTGTCAAGAGCTGTGACCACTTCTTCCGTGTTCTTGCGAAACACGCTCTCGACATCGGTCCGGCTCTTTAGTGCTCTTTCCGCCGCCTCCATTTGCGCTACAAAGCCGGGGATCTCATCGCCGATTGGCAGTTTCCTCTCGCGAATGAATTTGGCGAAGGTTCCGGCGTAATTCGCGGTATGCGCGGCAATTTGGATGGCCGTCTTTGAGGTAGGAGACGGTGCCCAATTCAGCCTATCGTCCGGTACAAACAAGAGCGTCTTCAGGAATTGCTCCATTCCACTCCTCGCGCTCTCTTTACACGAAGCAACCAGAATATCCACTTTTGTAATCCTTCCCCAACATTCCGATTCTGTTACCATACGGCTATGCAGTCGCATGACTGAGAAACCGTACTGATGCAAGAAAATCATACCTTTCCATCGGTGCAATGGTAAAATTCGGAGTCATGGATGTCACTGAAGCGCTGCTCGATTCATGGAATCGGCAATGCAGGATCGTGGAGGCCGTTTCTACCCTGATTGATGATTCAAACCGCCATGTTAAGCCCTCAGAAGACGGTTCGGCGCTCGATGCTCAGCTCGCCCATATGCACCATGTCCGCAAGTTCTTTCTTTCGCAGGTTGCACCCGAACGCGCGGCGACCCTCGGCAAGTTGAAGCTCGGCCAGCCGCAAAGTCTCCAGGAAGG
>JANNJE010000285.1:0-4896 GCA_031405735.1 Armatimonadota bacterium
CTCAATGCGAAAAGTAGTGGCAGTAGGGGCTTCGACATTTTCATGCTTCCCTAACATTGTAACCCATGAATACGTATTCTTGATACTTATTTGAAAGATTGAAGGCTCGATTCATCGTTAGGCAGATTGACAATATCCAGCAGGAAACAAGACTCTCAATCCCGAATTTTTAACGCATGGCCGCAGTGCCCCCTTCCGAACCTACTAACTTTCAGGAAGGCTTTACGCTCAAAACTGCCATCGGGGCACTATTTGTAGCCCTAATCATGCTCCCTGGAGGCATTTATCTCGGCCTTGCCGCTGGATGGGGGGTTGGCGATGCCGCTGAATGGGTGACCATAGTTCTCTTTGCCGAAGTTGCCCGGCGAAGCTTTCAGCCTCTAAGAAAACAAGAGATTTACGTTCTTTTCTATATCGCTGCCTCTCTGACAACTGTAATCAACCAAGCGAGGGGACTTGGAGGTGGTCCATTTGGAAACCTGATTTGGAACGCATTCTTCGTTTCGAGCGATGCTGCCAAGCCATTTGCGGGCCAAATTCCAGGTTGGGCTGTCCCTTCGCCAAACAGCCCGGCAATTACCGAACGCGCTCTTTGGCATGTGGATTGGAAAGCTCCGATCATTCTCCTTGTACTCACCGACTTGGTCAGCCGCCTAAGCTGGATGAGTATGGGCTATGCACTGTTTAGGGTGACCCGGGACATTGAGAGACTGCCATTTCCAATGGCACCCATTGCCGCATCCGGGGCGACCGCTTTAGCCGACGCGGGAACCCAGTCCTGGCGTTGGAAAGTGTTTTCAGTTGGATCGCTGATCGGAATTGCTTTTGGCGCGATCTACATTGCTTTGCCTGTTCTTACAGGTGCACTTTTTGGCAAGCCGATAGAACTGCTTCCCATTCCATTTGCCGATTTCACTCTTAGCGTTGAGTCGTTTCTGCCTGCGGCGGTAGTTGGCTTGAGCCTCAGCTTAGGCAATCTGATGATTGGCTTCGTTTTGCCTTTCGAGCTCCTTTTGGGATCGTGCATCGCAAGTGTAGTGGCAATGCTCTTGGTGAATCCGATTCTGTACCATAGCGGATTGTTGCCAAGTTTTCGGCATGGCTCATCAGCTTTGGTTGCCAAGTTGAGCGCGGATATTGATTTCTGGCTCTCTATCGGAATTGGAATCAACATCGCGGTTGGGATTCTGGGAATTGCGCTGGTAATTCAATCATTTAGAAAAGCGTTCCGTGAGCGCAAAGAAGCGAAATTTACGCTGTCTCCGCCACCAGGCAGGGGCGATGTGCCAATTTGGTGGGCGATCGGAGTTTGGGCGGCGTCAACGGGAATTCTCGTTATTGCATGCCGGTTGTTGGTCCCAAGTTTCCCAGTTTGGATTCTTTTGGTATTCGGGTTCTTGTGGAGTCCGTTGAACAGCTATGTTTCCGCGCGAATGCATGGCATGGCGGGACGCGGCGTTTCTCTTCCCTATTTGCGTGAAGCAACTGTCGTGGCATCTGGCTACAACCGCCCCGACATTTGGTATGCCCCGATGCCGCTGATGGATCATGGCTGGGCGGCGCAACGATTCCGAGAAGTGGAACTCACTGAAACCAAATTCACAAGCATCCTAAAAGCAGAACTGTTCCTCTTTCCTTTACTTTTGGCGGCAAGCTTTGCGTTTTGGGCGTTCTTTTGGCACTCGACCGCACTCCCTTCATCTCAATTCCCATATGCGCAAAAGTTTTGGCCGAACGAAGCTGCATTGCAAGCGGTAATGCAGCAACTCAATGTGGCTCCTGGGGAACGTCAAAATTGGGTTCTCTCTGCAATAAAGCCATCGCACATTGCGGGTGGAGCTTTCGGTGGCCTTGCTGTGGCTGGAATCTGCGCGCTCTTCAAGGCTCCACTTCTTTTCTTTTATGGGCTGGCTGGCGGAGTTGGATTGATGCCGGCCTTTACCGTGCCTCAACTCTTGGGCGGCTGGCTCGGGAAACGGTACTTCGCACGAAGGTATGGACAGGAGACTTGGGGGCAATACGCACCCATCGTTCTTGCGGGGTTTAGCTGCGGGGTTGGGTTGATAGCAATGGGTGCGATTGCTGTTGCGCTGATTGTTACTGCAATTTCGAGTGCGCCGTACTAACCCGCCGCCCAAACCATCCCTCTTCGCATCAATTCCATTGGTACTTCAGCTTCAAGCACGCTTCTTTGATGCCCCAGAGCGCAATAAAAAACCCTCCCTAGCCCATAGAGCTTCGTCCAAACTTGGGGCATGAAGCAAGGATTGTTTACGTGAGGGCCGCCAACATCATGGTGTGGCAATTCTGTATATGCCAAAACGTTGTTGCCTGGGTCGGTGTGAAGGTAATACTGCTCGCTTTCCACCCAGAAATCGGATAGCCCAGCCGTAATTGAATGTCCCTTTGCTGGATCAAATTTCACTTGATATCGGACGCCATCGTTGCCGGGATGCGCTACCCATTGCCCGCCAGTCATAAACTGCCATTCAGGAGATTCTCGGAACGAATCGCACATTCCGCCATGGCAACCAGCGATTCCAACTCCGTGTTCGACTGCGGTGCAAACGGACGCGCATTGCTCTGGCGTAATCGTTGACATAGTGATCACTGGTACGATCAGCTTCAGATTCTCAAACCTTTCTAAGTTCAAAAAGTCATCCCTTGAATTTGTAATTTGAACTCGAAATCCTTCGGCGACCAGCAAATCTCTAAGAAACTCAGCGACCTCTTTTGGTTGGTGTCCGTCCCAACCTCCCCAAACAACTAGTGCATCCATACAATGGAAAGGTTACCCGTTGACGTTGCTGTCCGCTAGTTCCTTCATCCTTAATAAGCGAGTCGGTTCGTTTGCCACAAACCAGGCATCTTCACCTTGTTTCTCAAAAGCTATGCGAGCGTATTTCGCTGCACTTCCAAAATCAATTCGAAGAGCATAAAGTTCTGCAAGTTCTTCACAAACAAATTGATCCGAATCTCCCATTTCCTTGAACAATTGAGTCTGAATTTCAAAAGCCTCGTCGTTCCGATCCATCGCTCTTAAGCATCGGCCAATGCACCACCGCGCAATTTGCTCTTCCCGAACTTGTCCCCGGGACTCTCGAACCGTGTGTGCCTTTCGAAACAGGCCAAGTGCTTCATCAAGTCGCTTCAATTCAAATAGCGACCAGCCAGTATTGTTGTAAAGGCTAGCAAGCCACTTTTTTGCCTTTGGATCATCTGACGATTCGCAAAATTGAATTGTTTTGAGGTTCCAATTGAGCGAATCTTCGCCATCTTCGACAATGCCGAGCATGTGCATCGCATCAGCGGTAAGCTCATCTTCGCCTAAGATTTTCGCAGCTTCTACCGCCTGATGAAACACCTGGCGACTTGCAATTCGCCCACCACCCGAATTGATTACCCTTCCGCGCTCAAGCATGTATCTGACTTGAGCGCGAGAACCCGCGCTCATTAAGGCAGCCGCTGAGTCAAGCACTTCGTGGGCTTCGTCAAATTTCCTTTGCAATCCAAGACTACGAGCGATTTGAGTCATGCATTCTGCTCTTTCATCGTTTGATTCGCATGTTTCTAAAAATTCTCGAAATCTGGACTCAGTAGCAACTGGATCATCAAAATCCCAAAGTGCGTCGAGAGGTGGCATGTCTGGCATTGAGTAATTATGAAGTTTATCAATTGACCGTAGTCCCGGGTAAGGATGTGCCTTGCCGGTACAATTGAACTTGCATGAGCAAGCGATACTATCTCACAACGCCGATCTACTACGTGAACAGCGTGCCTCACATTGGGACCACGCTGACCACGGTGATTGCAGACATCTGCAAGCGATATCAGCTTATGCGTGGCGAGAATCCTTTCTACTTGACCGGAACCGATGAGAACGGCCTAAAAGTCCTCGATGCTGCCGAGAAAGCAGGCAAGACACCGATGGAATTTGTTGACGACATCAGCACGAGGTTCGTCGAGGTTTTCGATGCAATGAACGTCAGCTACGACGTTTTCTTCCGAACCACAAGCGCACAGCACAAGAAAACGGTTCAAGCTCTTTTCGAGAAGCTGAAGGAAAACGGGCACATTTACCAAGGCACATACGAAGGCTGGTACGACGTTGGATCGGAGACATTTTACAAAGAATCCGATCTTGTAGACGGCAAGAGCCCCGATGGCAACGAAGTGCAGTGGGTGAGCGAAGACAACTGGTTTTTCAAGCTAAGCGCATTCGAAAACGAGTTGCTCGACCATATTTCGGCAAACCCAGACTTCTTGCTTCCCGAATCAAGGAAAAATGAAGTCGTCTCATTTCTAAAGCAGGGCCTTCGCGATATGTGCATCACCCGAAAGAATCCAGGTTGGGGGATTCCGTTGCCTTGGGACGAAACCAAAGTCGTCTATGTTTGGTTTGATGCGCTGATCAACTATCTCGCCGCGACTGGATGGCCGGAAGACCCCAATTGGAAGAATCTTTGGCCCGCCGACGTGCATTGGATGGCAAAAGAGATTTTCACTCGGTTCCATGCCACGCTTTGGCCGGCGATGCTCATGGGAGCAGGGTTGCCGCTCCCGAAAACGGTAATCGCGCACGGCTGGTTCGTTTTTGGCGATCAAAAAATGAGCAAATCGCTTGGAAACGTGATCGCGCCTCTCGAACTTGCTGATGAAATTCAAGAGAAAACTGGCTGCAGCGACAAGATGAAAATCGAGGCCGTTCGTTGGTCGTTGGCGCGGCTGATGCCCTACGAAGGCGACTCCAATTACAACCGCGACGAGGTGGACAAGCACTACAACGCCGATCTTGCCAACGATCTCGGCAATGCTCTCAACCGGAGCCTCGCAATGGCGCATAAGTTTGTGGATGGAAAAGTGCCCGATGCCCCAGCAGAGGATGATGCTATTGAG
>JANNJE010000286.1:0-4296 GCA_031405735.1 Armatimonadota bacterium
GAGAGTTCGTCCACTTGGCTCGGCCACGCACCATCGTGAATTTTGATCACACTTTCGCCATCAGCAGAAATGAGCCATGCATTCCCTGAAAGCCGCCAATCCTTTTCGTTGAAATACTGCATTTCATCAGCCTGAATCCACCAAATGGGTTCTAATTTGCTCGAATAGATCACAAGACTAGCCTTTCGAAGCGTTTGCGTTACGAGGCTGAAATCAACCGCAGAAAGCATTGCAATCGAGCCGTCTTGCATCTTTACTGAACGATTGATATTCCTTCCAGTTGCGGCAGCGTCCATCTGCTTTCGCACTTCTTGGGAAAGAGCATTTGCTCTGTCTGAAGCCCAAGGAACAAACGTCTCGTTGATCGCGAACATTGCCGTCCCCGTAAGTACCGAGAAGATCAATACTCCCCACATGATCCGGTACAAACTTGCCCCAGCTGCCCGAATTGCTACAATTTCACTATCGTTACTTAACCTGCCAAATGCAAGCAATGCCGCAAGCAGGCAAGACATCGCGCCGGAACGTACAAATATAGCCGGCGATAGCAGAAGGCTCATTTCCAAAACACGCCCAGGTGCGATTCCTTGAACAATCCACTCGGTCACTCGATTCAGCATCGCAGAAGCGAACATCAGAGTTCCAAAGAGTCCTAATCCCATTCCAAATGGGCCAAGCAATTCTCGAATCACAAGACTGTCGAGTCGCTTCATTCCGCTTCGTCCGTTGGCTCTTTAGTTATCTTGCCGCTGTCAGAGTTTCCAGCATCGAACTGCTCGCCAAGATAGTGTTTTCGAACGAGTTCGTCGGCCGCAATTTCAGAAGCCGTGCCCTCCTTGATGATTTTGCCGTCAATGAGAATGTAGTTTCGATCCGTAATTTTCAACGTTGCGCCGACGTTGTGATCCGTTATCAGGATTCCAATTCCCTGACTTCTTAATTTGTGAATGATGCTCTGGATTTCCTCGATCGTGACCGGATCAATTCCTGTAAACGGTTCATCGAGCAGGATGAACTTCGGCTGAGAAGCCAATGCTCTGGCGATTTCGACCCTTCGTTTTTCACCGCCTGAAAGGACGTTTGCCGTGCTTTCGAGCAAATGCGTGATGTGCAGTTCGCCCGCCAACTCTTTTACACGTGCATCGTGTTCAGACTTTGGCACCCTTACCAATTCTAAGACCAATCGCAAATTGTCTTCAACAGTCAATCGCCGAAAAACGCTGGTTTCTTGCGGCAAATATCCGATTCCGGCCCTCGCACGCCTGTACATCGGCAATTTAGTTACATCGAGATCGTCGAAAAACACCCGGCCTTGGTTGGGGCGGACGAGTCCCGTAATCATGTAAAACGTCGTGGTCTTTCCAGCACCATTGGGTCCCAAGAGCCCAACGACTTCGCCTTGAGAGAACTCGAATGAAACGTCGTTAACGACACGGCGACCCTTGTATTGCTTGACCAGATTTTTGGTTGTAATCCTCATGAAAAAAGTCCGCCTACTTCCTTGCAGGCGGTGGTTTTCTGGTTATGGTTGTGCTGGCGGGTTCGCCAGTCACGATAATTTCATCAATTTCGCCAACTGCGCTAAAGATCAGGACGACCTGCTTGGCATCAATGTTGCCAAAGAGCATCGGATGGTCTCCCCAAAGCTTCACATTTCCGCTTAATGTCATTTTTCCAGCATGGTCATCGTATCGAAGCGATGTACAAGTTAGATTGATTTCGGTTTTCTTTGGCTTTTTGTTTGAATCAAGGACAGGCTTTCCTTCCTCCATTGCAATACCCACCAAGCTTCCTTTGACACCTCCATCAAGGTGCAGGCTGCTAAATGGGCTTCGTGCCGATGAAATTCCTGGCTCAAACAGGCGGGCTTCGCTTGATCCTGCCGAAAGATTCATGGTCTCTGAGGCTGAAACGTCGCTTCTTTCGATGGAGACTGCCCCCGGCGAAGTCACAGTATTTGTCGCACCGACGTAGCTGATCTTTGCAGATTGAATCTCGACCGTTTGATTCAATCCAGCAATCTTTGATGAGGATGGCCGAATTATCGTAAGATTTACATTTCCAGAAATCGTTGCAGTAGCTATGGCTAGATTCTGTGCCTTCGCGCGAACCATAACTCCTTCAAACAAGAGTGCTTCTAGCTTCAACGCTTGAGCCTTGAGATCGGCCCTTATCGGCTTACCGACCACAGATAGCTGAATTTTGCCTCCTGCCAAAAGCTTTGCCTTAAACTCTTCAAAAAAGTAAAACTCGTTGTTAGACCTTTGTGCTTGCTGTGCAAATCCAATCGCTGCCGCAAGCATCGCAAGTCCAATCCATGGAAGAAAGCGGAAATTCATTTTGTTGGCGAAGCAAGTCCGGGAGTGGATATCTCTTTCAAATCTGGGGAAACGATTAATTTGTCAAAAGGGCCGAATTTAATTGTTTCCATCGTTACGTAAACTTTACCGTGCGCTTCAATCGTTTCGGTGTCTGGATTCCAAACGACCGATTCGCAATTCAATGTTCCCGGCGGATCGGATGTCTCAATAGTAACCCCTCCTGACAGGTGTAGATTTCTATCTTTCACCGACGCCAAACCTTCTTGTGCGCGAAAACGGCTGGCCTTTTTTCCGTTTGCAAACAAATCGCCTTCAACAACCGTCATGGAACCTCCAGCCTTTCCACTTTCACTATATACAAGCTCGGCGGACTTCCAACGGATGGCCCAAAGTGCCTTTCTAGGCGCTCCTTCTCCGTAAGTGGTCAATTCTCCGCTAGAAGTTTGAGCGGATTCAAGAACTGACTTTTTTGATTCCGTTCCAGTAATCACACTAAGTCTCTTGCTCGAAATCGGAGTACAAGACACTATGAGCAGTGGAATTACGAGAGAACAGGCAATTCGGAAGATCGCGCCCTCCCGGCAAACACGCCTTTATGCTGCCCTGCAAGCTGACCGCACGCTGCGGCAATGTCATGCCCGCGCTCTTGGCGCTCTGTAACGTTAGCTCCGCGTTCCTTCAACACTCGCTTGAATGCCTTGACTCTCTCCCTTGTCGGCCGTTGAAATCCTTCCTTTGTTGAAACATAGTTGAACGGGATTACATTGACCACATGAGGAACGCCCTTGACCAACCGAGCCAGTTCAACAGCCTGATCTTGGGTGTCAGTAAGGTTATCTATCAACAAGTATTCGATAGTTATCTTACGTCCGGTCGCACCCATGTAATCGCGCATGGCTCCCATGACTTCGGAAACTTTCCATTTCTTGTTTACTGGCATCAATTGGTCCCGGATTGAATCAAACGGCGAATGCAAGCTAAGCGCTAAATGAATTGGCAGGCCTTCAGCTGCAAGCTCTCGAATTTGAGGCACGATTCCAACAGTCGAAACTGTAATATGGCGATAGCTGAGTCCAACTTCGTCGTGTAGAATACGCATCGCCTTAAGCAAATTTTTGAAATTCAGAAGCGGTTCGCCCATTCCCATAAACACGACGTGCGAAATCCGCTCGCGGGACGCTTCTGTTGCCTGGTGGAAGCCTGTCTTC
Source organism: Armatimonadota bacterium (assembly GCA_031405735.1). Lineage (GTDB taxonomy): Bacteria > Armatimonadota > Fimbriimonadia > Fimbriimonadales > Fimbriimonadaceae > JANNJE01. The sequence goes on from JANNJE010000286.1 coordinate 3,530, forward strand.
TTTTGCGTTTCTCGTTCCTCGCCGCGTGCTTCTAGCTGGCTCTTTCGCATCCGTTGAAGCAGAAGATATTGGGCAACGATTTCGCCCGCCGTAAGATTTCGGTCAAATCCTCCTAGCCCTGTCGCGCAGAATGCGCAACCCATGATGCAGCCGACTTGCGAACTGATGCACCCAGATGCCGCGCTGCGTCCAGAAGTCCTCCGGGATTTCGAAGATCACCCGCGGCCCGTTCCAGGTCTGCAGGTCCTTGCTCTGATATTGGACGACGGTCCGCCGGCCGTTGGGCCCGCGCCGGCCCGCGCTCACCAGGTAATAGGTCTGCGCCGCCTCGTCCACCCACACGCACGAGTCGCGCAACCGTTCGTTGGCCAGCTTCACGTCGCGCGGAGCGGGCATGGGGGCGTTCCGCGGGTCGGGACCGGCCGGCTGCGCCCGGAGCGCGCCGGAAAAACCGAGCAGAAATAACAGCAGGCCTTGTCGCAGCAGCCGGTTCATGGGGTGGAGCGAAACTAGCCCGTTCCGGCCGCGGGTCAATGGCCGCGAGACCCCCGGCGCGGGACCCGCGCTTTTCTTTTGACCAAAGCCGGCTAGGGTGACGGGGCATGTTCGCTGACCTGTTCCAGCTCCGCTCGCCCCGCACTCCGGCGGAATACAACCACGCCTTTATCGCGGAGGTGCGCCGCCCCGTGCCGCGCAACCCGCGGGTCGAAAAGATCATTCTTATCTGCTGGGGCCTGATCGCGGTGAAGCATGTCGCCGTCATCTGG
>JANNJE010000287.1:0-2762 GCA_031405735.1 Armatimonadota bacterium
GTTCAAAAAGGTTCGCGATAAATTACGAGTGACTGTCTAGTCCGGTTGGCAAACTTTACAAGCCTTGTAGCCTTGCTTCTTCGCTTCTGAGAGCTTGATTGCCTTGGAACCGCTCTTTAGGCGGCAGTTGCGAGTGTGAAAAGACTTGCCGTTCTCCAAAACATAGACCATTTCACCTTGATTGCGAGTGGTTTTTGTCTGTTCAGGTGGCGGAGCATTGCACGAAAATGAGAATGCAATTCCTACCAGAATCAATGCGCAAAGACTTGGCCTCATTGCTCGATCATAGCACTTTAGATGCACATATCCATCCAAAGCGCCTTTCCGCGCCGTTCACTTTTTCAGAGAATCTTTAGTTATTCCCCTTCGTTGAGCATCTTCTCTTGCTTTGCGGTCTGCTTATCTTTGTTGGCTTCGTAGCCGCCTTCGATTGTCTTGCAACCGACAGCAAGTACAGCAAGAATGAGAATAATCACCTTTGCTATTCGCATAATTTTTTGACGAACCATGCGTAATTTTTGGTCCGATTTTTTCAATTGAATTGAGTCTTGCTTGCCAATATGACTTCACTTGTGCCATAATTTCAAGTTCGGAGACCGTTTTCCCCCATGAAAGAAGGCATTCACCCCATCAACCACCCCGTCGTCTACGTAGACGGCGACCATGAGTGGATTGGCATCTCGACGATGAAGCCAAACAACACAAAGACCATTGATGGCGTTGAATATGGCGTGATCAACGTGGATATTTCTGCATTTTCGCATCCTTTTTACACAGGCCAAAAGAAGCTGGTTGACACCGCTGGCCGAGTCGAGAAATTCATGCGACGGTATCAAACACAGATGGACAATTTAAAGAAAAAGTAAAGAAAACTCTCCTTTTGAAATCGCTCTCAATCATGTTGGTTGGGAGCTTTTTTTATGTTCAGCTTCCTTGCAGCTCTTTTCGCAGATCAATGTCCTCAAGCTCTTGGGAAGATATTGAAACTGGTACAACAATGTCGCGATTAGATTCCAAAATCCATTTTGCGCCACTATCACCATTGCATTCAAGAAGCTTTGAGAACCAATCGCTCCCAAAAATCGCAGGACTTCTCAGTTGTCCGTCCGCGATCGCAGCCGCTATGCCAGACTTTCCTGAAACTTTCCAAGCTTGACAGAGCCTCTTAATTGAGTCGGTCGTGAGCCAAGGCATATCAGCCGGGCATATCAAAAGAGCGTCAAAGTTGTATGCTTCCTTTGCAGCAACATGAATGGCCGCCGAAATGCCATGTTCAGAGTTGAGATTCTGAACAACTCGTACATTTCTGGTCTGCAAGAGTGATTTGAGATTGTGATCGTCTGGACGAACAACTATAATGACTTCAGCAATCTCGTTAACTCGTGCCAGCGTGTTTATCACCAAATCAATAAGCGGCAAACCGTTAAAGTGCTGCAGAAGCTTAGACGCTTCGCCAAATCGCCTGGAAAGGCCAGATGCCAAAATCACCGCACAAATTCGTTCAGTTGCCAATGCGAAACTCCTGGATGATTTCAGCAACGATGCTCAAGGCAATTTCTTCTGGGCTCTTTGCACCAATACTAATTCCAATCGGGCCATGAATTCGGTCAATTTCTGAATCTTCAAACCCCATTTCTTGTAGTTTAGCCCTTCGGACCAATTGAGTTGCTTTGCTGCCCAAGGCGCCTATATATCGAGCATTCGATCGTAGTGCTAAAGCAAGTGCCGGAACATCAATCTTGTCATCGTGCGAAAGAGTTATGACGCAAGTCGTATCATTGCAAATTATAGAGTCCCAGGCGTCTTCGGGCCATCCGCAAACAATCCTTCCTGGTTGAGTTGAAAACCTTGAAGGTTCGGTAAGCTGTGACCGAGGCTCGACCAGCGTCGTCCTCATTCTCATTGAATCAGCAATCCTGAATAATGGAAGCGATATGTGCGATGCCCCAATTACAATTAAATTTATTGGTTGCTTCAAAAAAAGAAAGAACCACTCTTCATCCGATACTTCGAAGGCAAAGGAATCTTCCGAACTTGAAATCTTCTTTGTCATTTCATCGGTGAATCTGCCAGTTGAATCCACCGATACATCAACGTCTTCCCCAGTCGAGAGGTTGCGAAGCAGACGACATTCCTGTCCATCATTAAATCTTTGAACCAAAAAGTTCCACAAATTTCTCTGGGAATCAAACGGACTCGGCTCGACAAAAACTTGGATCTTCCCGCCACATGTCAGCCCCGATTCCCAGACTTCTCTTTCACTAATTTGTTTGAAGTCTAAGAATTTAGATTCGCCCGTTGCAATTGACGTTTGGCAAGCGGCAATGACTTCACTCTCAACACATCCACCGCTTACGGAACCGACAATATCGCCTTTCTCAGAAATGGCGAGAACCGACCCAACAGGCCTAGGAGAAGAACCCCACGTTTGGATGACCGTCGCCATCGCCGCCCGAATGCCACTTTGGTGCCACTCGAAAAGCTGGCGAATCTCTTCCATACCGAATTTATGTGAGCTGGTCTCGAATTGGCAACTTCCGGATTCTCTTACCGCAAGCCGCAAATATGGCGTTGCAGATAGCTGGAACAGATGCCGGGTATCCGACCTCGCCCATCCCTCCTGGCCTGTTGCCTTCGCTGATGATAGTAATGTCCATTTTAGGCGCATCAGCCATGATTCCCCACCCAAAATCTAGGAAGTGCTTTTCAACTGCTCCACCTTTCTCAATGCTCATAGCAGAAAACAGAGTCGTCGAAATGCC
>JANNJE010000288.1:0-3389 GCA_031405735.1 Armatimonadota bacterium
TCACCTGGTTTGCCGTCTTTGAAGCTCTGCCACACAGCCTTGACGTGGTCAGCGCCGTCGAATGTATACGTCACACGGTGCATGTGCATATCGGTGGGCTTCATGTTGGAGCCTTTCGTGAAATCGAAAAATAACATATCGGGATTGTTCCCAGGTATGAATTTCATAGAAGGTTGGTTCCCTGCGCCGCAGTAGTGGGTCATCACCAAGCTGTCGTAATCCATGTGGTACATGCTGATCATTTCAAAGGGCGATCCTGGGCCAAGAGTTTCGACCAGAGCGGTGCCGCTTCCGGTGAGCTTGAATTCAACCGAGGCAGCCATCGAATCGGCACCCATGCCCATAGTCCCTTCCCACTTGCCTACGAGGGTCTTCATCTTTGCAAAAGCTCGCTTGGCAGAGGCGTCGGGGGCTGGTTTGGCAGACGCGGTTTGGCCGGGCATCGAGCCAACAGACGCCATGAGCGAGAACAAAAGAGCGGTTAGCGTTACAGTTTTCATTAGGGCCTCCTAAGATTGCACAGTATATCTCACGGGTGGCGAGTACAAAAACGCTCCTAACCTGTCCCTGGCTTGCCCGCATATTGTCGCCAGTCTAAACTAAGGACGCTATACGCAAGCGAAGGTCTGAGCTGGTTGTTAGAAAATTCTTTGGGTTTGGATGCAAGCCCCTGAAAAATGCGAAAGTCGTAGTTGTCGCGCGTATCCTCAGCCGGAATGCCCATATATTTCGCGAACTCGATCCAATTCGGGCCTGCATCTTCGTGCACCGAGTTTAGATAGATCAGCGTCGCGTGTTCAGGTTGCACAGCTCTCAGAACGGCTTGGCAATACTCCGCCAACTTTTCGATCTTATCGGTTGCCCTCGACTGGCCGAAGAAATAGGAAAAAACGAGGACAAGGCCCTTGGCGCCTTGCCCGAATTCCACGAGGGCGGGAACGTCGGCAAGGTTCCAATCCTTCGCATAGGTCGCCTTGAAATTCTCGCCGAATACAGGGCAAGCTTCGAACTCTTTCGCCAGTTCGAGCACATGCTCATTATCGTCAATGCCTGCGTAGCGAGCGTCGAGCGGCGCTCCTGCGACTTCATTCGTCAATGTGCCGAGCGCTAAACCTGCAATCAAGGGCCCGCACCCGAAATCAACGATGAGAAGGTTGCCGTTGTGGTCGAGGATGTTCTTTTGGAACAATTTGCGATTCTTCGAAAGGACGTGCTTCATCGCGTCATGGTGACTTAGCATATAGCAATACGCATAGTAACGCGCCGTCAGCATACTATCGCTCTCCCTGCGTCCTTGATCCAGAACCGCTGACAAGAGGTGCCGGTCAAAATCCTTGCCATGCGTTTCGAGGAGACTTTGGGTCTCCTTGAACTCCCGCAATGGTTCGAGCACCGCCGTCTCAATGAACTCAACAATCACAGTGTATTGTGCCAGATCGGCGAGCCATGGCCCACAAATTGATTACTTCCAACCTACCCTGGGCCGTTGCTTCACTCGACTTACTGGCCCGACGTTTGTCAATCCGCTCGGAGAAGGGCGACTTCGAAGATAACAAAACCGACCCCATAGGCGAAGTAACCCGTTTCAAGTCCTATCATTTGACCAGACAATGCAATGAGTCCCGCGAGACCGAGAACGCTGCCCCCAAGCGCCCAAGGCAGATGCGGGCGCCTGAAGAATGATTCTTGCATCGCCTTGGTAAATAGCGCTAACACCGCGACGTTTGCGAAAATGTACCAAGTGGGGCCAAGAGTGAGATACGTAGTGACGAGGGAAATCCCGGTCAGAATCCAGAGCACGAACTCGAGCAAAATGATAGCTCTTTCGAACTTCCACTTTCGGGTGGGGGGAACATACTGGCGACGAGGCTGTTCGTCAGAGTTCTCATTAAGGTCATCGGGTGCAACCATTCTAATCTCATTCTAGCTCACTTCGAGTCTGAGCACTGAAATCAGCTACCATTTGACAGTTTGTTTCGAAAGAAATCATTAGAAGATCGAATTGACCACTTTTGGAAGTGGTTTGAGGCTCATGGCAGCCTGACCCAAGAACCTCCTTCAGAACCCGTACGGGGGCTCTTAAAGCAGCTCAGTAAGGTTACTAAAGGGTTGGTATGGGCGTGCTCCGCAGAATCCAAAGACATTACTCGATTGCTCGAAATCAGTCCCGATGGAGTCCGGTCGCTTGCCAACACAGCGAGGCTCGTTGTCCAGCGGGCTCCCGAGATCACAGGTTGGCGGTTTGTCGCTTTCCGTCAGCCAGTAAAAGGCGCTTACCTTAACATGTTCGGGCTCAGTTATAGCGATGAGACATTCCAGGTTGTTGTTTACCGTCAAGGCGATGTAGAGTGGTTGAGGCTCTTTTATCCTGACGAGCTAGATGCAAAAAGAATGATTTCGGTAGCTCCAATCTTGATTGATTGCGCAATCGGTGAAGAAGACGTTCTGGAATTTGAACTGTTACACCCAAAACCCTTGTCTGAAGCTCCGCCTGAAGCAATGCCCCTTTCTGCGTTTGCCAAACTGTTCTTGAGAGAAACTTGAATGCTTCAGGGTGCAATCGTTAGTACTCTTGCGGGCGGGCGGGAAAACATTAGTGCCCTCAACCCTTGCTTCGCCGTGAGGGTCGAGGGATCAGATGCCACATAAGCATCGTGTGGGATTCGCTACATTGCGGATTGTCGCCAGAGCAAGCGTGCTACTATGATCAAGCAGGTAGAACCCAATGAACAGCACTTTTTTCGCCGTATTCGCGATTGGACTGTCTGCCGCCAAAATCGTTAAGGCGCCAATAGTTTATGATGGAGACCATCGGAGCCATTCGCTCTCAAGCTTTAAAGGTCCGTCAATCTCCCAAGGCTTGCAACTGGAGATGTTCGAGACAGATGTCGAGAAGCTTCGGCAAAGGCTCAAGATTCCAGGGATGGCGGTGGCGATCGTCAAGGACCAGAAGCTGCTCTGGGCCAAGGGGTTCGGCTATTCGGACCTGGAGCGCAAGATTCCAGCGACGACGGATACGCTCTTTCACCTCGCTTCGGTGACCAAGACGTTCGCTTCGATGCTCGTCATGCAACTCTTCGAGCAGGGGCAACTGGACCTCGACGAACCGATTTCACGCTATGCGAAGACGTTTAAGGACGATGCGGTCAAGATAAGGCATATTATCACGCACACGTCGCAGGGCACTCCCGGTGAGAGATTTACGTACAACGGCAATCTGTACGGCAACCTGACGCCGGTACTGGAGAAGAAGACCGGAAAGAAGTTCAGCGAGCTGGTGGTCGAGAAGTTCTTCGAGCCATTCGGGATGACGGCGAGCGTTCCTTACCACAACGTCGTGATCGACTCCGACAAGTGGACCGCCTCGCTAGGGCAGGACAAACTCGACC
>JANNJE010000289.1:0-2301 GCA_031405735.1 Armatimonadota bacterium
ATAGCCTTCGGGCGGGACGTTGTTCAAACTGACCGTTGCGACTGCAACCTCACCCACATTGACACTGGATGGACTGATGGTTGTGACAACTGAAGGATTGGTCGAGAGCACTTCGCGCAGCCAAAGCTCGAAGACATTACATAGCTTGGGTGGCCAGTGCCACATCCGAGGTTAACTAGGCGGCCCTTCGCGAGCAAAATGATTCGCTTTCCGTCGGGGAAAATCACGTGGTCCACCTGCGGCTTTATCTCATCCCACTCGCAATCGTTCAGCGAAGCCACATCAATTTCGTTGTCAAAATGCCCAATGTTGCAAATAATCGCGTTGTTCTTCATCGCCTTCATGTGGGCGTGGGTGATGACGTGGTAATTGCCAGTTGCGGTTACAAAAATATCTGCCTTATCAGCAGCGTAATCGGTTGTCACAACTTTGTAGCCTTCCATTGCCGCCTGCAAGGCGCAAATTGGGTCTACTTCTGTCACCCAAACTTGAGCACTAAGTGCGCGAAGTGCTTGGGCTGAGCCCTTTCCGACATCGCCGTATCCGCAAACTAACGCGATCTTTCCGGCGACCATTACGTCAGTCGCTCGCTTGATTCCGTCAACTAGAGATTCACGGCATCCATACAAATTGTCAAACTTCGACTTGGTCACGCTATCGTTTACGTTGAAGCAAGGAAAGGGAAGCTCGCCCTTCTTCTGCATCTCATAAAGGCGATGAACTCCCGTAGTGGTCTCTTCGCTGACACCCTTGATGTTCGCCTTGATTCGGCTGTAAAACGAAGAATCCGTTGCAAGTTTCTTCTTGATTGAATTGAAGAGCGCCACTTCTTCTTCACTTGAGGGGTTTGCCAAAACACTTGCATCGGCTTCGGCTTTCGATCCCAATAGAACGAGGAGTGTGGCATCTCCGCCATCGTCCAGAATCATGTTCGGCGTTCCGCCATCAGACCATTCAAATATTTTGTGAGTGAATTCCCAATACTCTTCCAGCGATTCGCCTTTGAAAGCGAAAACTGGCGTTCCAATAGCTGCAATTGCCGAGGCAGCATGATCTTGCGTAGAATAGATGTTGCAGCTTGCCCATCGGACTTCGGCTCCTAGCGCCTGAAGGGTCTCGATGAGGACGGCGGTTTGAATCGTCATGTGAAGCGAACCAGCGATTCGCGCTCCAGCAAGTGGCTTTGAAGCCGAAAACTCTTCACGAATTGCCATCAATCCAGGCATTTCGGTTTCAGCGATCGCCATTTCTTTTCTGCCCCAACCAGCAAGGCCGAGGTCTGCAACTTGAAAATCAGTTTTCATAGGGTTTGTTATTGTTTGCATCGTTCTCTCCAATTGTCGGTCACGAGCGCTTTTCGTTTGACATATTTCAAAACGAAAAGCGCTCGCAACCGGATTTTCGATTGCGAGCGCCGTTGTACTTGTCGAGCCTGGTCCCGTTTCTCCGGGTTTGCAACGCTCCTCGACTTTGTTATTATTCCATATTTTCTGTAATGCAATAGAATATGCCACAATTACTGGGTGCCTCAGAATTGGGGCAGCAATAGAATTGCGTTGGGTTGCTTTCGAGTGTCAAGAATGTTTGTGCTCCGGAATCCTCGCCCTACGCAAAGGAGCACAAATGAATACAAAAACACTCTTTATCGGTAATTTGCCGTACTCGGCATCGGAATCCGATGTAATGATGCACTTTGGTGACTATCAGCCAGTATCCTGCCGCGTTCTTGGAGACAAGGGAATCGCATTCCTTGACGTTGAAGAATCGCGAGCTGCAGAAGCTGTCGAAGCCCTAAATGGCAGCGAACTTGGTGGCCGAGCCATCAAGGTTGATGAAGCTCGACCTCGCGAAGATCGCCCACGTGGCGGCGGTGGCGGTGGTGGCGGCTATGGCGGCGGTGGTGGCGGTGGTGGCTTCCGATCTGGCGGCGGCGGTGGCGGCGGAGGCCGTGGCGGCAGCGGCGGCGGTGGCGGTGGCTACGGCGGCGGCAAAGGCGGCAAGTACGGCGGACGCTAAGTCCTTACCTTACTAAAAATCAGAAAGCCTGATCAGTTTTGATCGGGCTTTCTGATTTTTGAATTGGGTGAAGTTCGGGGTGGTCAAAGGAACGCAGGCTTCAGCCTGCATCTGGACCCCAGACTTCAGTCTGGCTGTACCTCTGAAGTGCGATATTCACTAACGAAAACTAATTGCGAATCTGCCAGTGAAAATCACGAAGATTTCTTGGCGGCTCTGATTCGGAACATTGCTCTTTCGACCGCGTCTGCTGCTTCCCCGGTTGTCATCGTGGAAACCTCACCT
>JANNJE010000290.1:0-2306 GCA_031405735.1 Armatimonadota bacterium
CACCTTGACATAACACGGCGTAGCCGCTTCGCGGGCAGCTTCAAAATGAGCCTTGTCATGTTCCCGACCTTCAGGCGATCCGAGCTTGATTTTGAGACATTTGGCTTGTGTGCTTTCTAAGATGAGTGAAACTCGCGCACGAGTCACATCGGGAGGACTAATTCCAATCGTGACCGAAGTCGGAATTCTGGGCAATGGCATCCCGAAAACTTTGTAAAGCGGCTGACCGGCTCTCTTTCCAAAGAGGTCCCAAAGTGCCATGTCGAGAGCAGCCATCGCGGGTGGATCTATTTCTCGATCCTTCATCATCTGCCAAGTTTCCCAGATTGAAATCCCCTCAAGCTCGACTTCTTTTACAAATTCGGAAAGTTGACTTTCTCCCCGTTCAGCAGACCAGTTCTTTCCTGTGGCAGGAGAAAGCTCACCGATTCCTTGGTGCAATCCATCTGAAACAGTAACAAACAAGTTCTCGCTACTAGCCATCGTCCCCCGGCTGATGGCGAGCGGAAATCGTTTTTGCAGTTCAAGTTTTCGAAAAGTAACTTCCAATTTTTGGGTTCTCCGTTGCGAGAGGGTTTACCTGGAAATTCATATGCTCCGGTTTGAGAATTTAGTGGGACGGATAGGACTTTTAGGTCGTATGTGTCCCATTCGACCTATAAGTCCTATCCAATCCGGACAAACCCCTCAAAATAGTACAATTCTCTCTTAGTGCCAAACCCTCTTTCCAATCTCGCTCAGAGGTTCAAAACCTACTTCCTAGAATCTCCCTGGCATCGTATTGTAATGCTCGTCGCATGGGCATTAATTGCCGTTTCCTATTGGAACGCCTTAGGGGGCGACTTCGTCTATGATGACCATTTGCAGGTTCAAAAAAACCCGCTCATCCAAAGCCCTGCGCTATGGACAACAGCGCTCACAACCGACGTTTGGTCTTTCAAAAACGCAGATTTAAGGCGGAGTTCTAACTACTATCGGCCCACTTTTTCCGCTTGGCTCATCGTCAACTACACGCTATTTCGAACCTGGGCAGGCGGCTGGCATTTGGGAAACATTCTCTTGCATGGGCTTGCAACCTGGCTAGGTTTTTTGGTTTTGAGAAGGCTCAAAGTCGCACCCATGGCGGCGGCCATCATCACATGGCTGTTCGCCTGCCACCCGATTCACGTTGAATCTGTGACCTGGGTTTCTGGATCGCCCGATATCCTCCTTGCTTGTTCGCTGTTTTTCTCGCTGTTTATGTACCTGAAAGTTAGGAAAGAACCTAGCCTGAAATTGTGGCTGCTCGTTCTTTTGGGAGCATTGTTGGGTGTAGGAAGCAAAGAGGCAGGGGCCTTGTTTTTCATCGTGATTGCCGTCACCGAATTCGTCCTTTCAAGGCAAGAATCGCTTCCCAAACCATACTTTCGAGCTTCACTGGCCGCGCTGCCTTTCTTGGCAGTAGCTATCGGTTTCATCCTGTTTCGCTATAAAGTAACAGGCCAATTTGGAGCATCGGTTGGAAACACGCTTTCAAATGCTTCGATGTTTGCCTCGATTCCTCAAGCGATTGCATTCTATCTGCGCCAGGCTTTCTTTCCCTATGAGCTCTCTTCAGCCTATCCAATACGGACACTTGATATCAGTTCGCTTGGTTTTGGAAACTTCTGGGCACCGCTCTTTCTTGTCTCTTCCGCCATTGCAGGAATGGTTTGGGCGATCCGCAGAAATGCAATCGTTGCCATTGGCGTCACGTTTATAGTTTTTGTATTGCCCTCTTTCTATTTTCGAGCTTTGCACCCCGAGCACATGGTTCGAGACCGGTATTTTTATCTTCCGTTGTTTGCCGTTTTGGTAGCAGTTGCTTGCTCGATATTTCGCGACGGTTCCGTGGAGTGGGATAGGTTTCGGTGGACCAGGGCATCGTATGTAGGAATCGGAATTGCGTTCATCTTGGCTTGCCAAAGCATGTCTTACAGCCGTGTTTGGCTCAACGATGCCGCCCTTTGGGGACGTGGCGTTGAGACTGACCCGAAAGGCACGTTCGCGCTTATGAACGTTTGCGATGCGCTAAGGGTTCGCAATCGCTCTGCTGAAGCCATTCCCTTTGGCTTGCGATCCATCGCGCTCAAGCCAAAAGCTCCAAGGGCGCATTACATTGTGGGTCTGGCATATAAAGAGCTTCACGACTATAAGAACACGGAAAAGCATTTTGCAGAGGCTGTTCGGCTGGGCGGAGATTCATTCGTCGCCGCGAAGCCTCTTGGTGATCTCCTAGTCTCTCAAAATCGCCTCGACGAAGCCGAACAAATGTACCGCCGCACGAT
>JANNJE010000291.1:0-11715 GCA_031405735.1 Armatimonadota bacterium
AGTCGCGCGCCATCGCGTGGCACAGGGGGATTTTGTATCAAGCACCAAAAGGTTGGCAAGAAGCTACCGAAGGTGAGGGGAAAATCTTTTCTCCCAAAGGATTGAATGAAACTGAATTCCTTGCTATTATCCTCACTCCTGCTGCGGCTTCCACTGCCGAGACAAATCGAAAGCAGTTTGATTCTACTGTCGAGGCGGCCAACACTGGTGCTACCGTGCTTGCAAGCGGGGAGGTAAACGAAAGGGCATCGGGAACGGGTTCCATGTCTATTCAAGCGCAGAGTCTTGAATCTAAAGAGCTGGGAAAGCACAGCAGACTCTACATAATGCTGTTTGTTAACAAACGAAGAACTTTTGTCATGGTCGTTTCGAATCGCGATGTACTGCTTGAAAAGTACGGCGAAGAGATCATGTTGTTCATTTCTGGTTTGAGCTTCAAACCTGTCGTAGAATCAGCGACAAGCAAGGGAACGGACAGTCCGGCTCCAAAGCCGGGGAAAATTCCGACAGGAAACACTCCGGACACTTACATGGGTTCCGTTGGCTTTCTTCCGAGCGGACGCGGAGTCCCTATTCCATCTTCTGACCTGGTCAATGGCAAACCGCAAGGGTTGTGGTGGTGGCTCCAACTGAACTCGTACGGCACCCTACACCCGACTGCGCACATCTATCTGCCAAACGGCACCTTTGCATCGAACCCCAGGTTAGGAAGTGGCAGCTTGTACGACCACGAGGGCCAAATAGCGCAAAGAGGTTCTACAGGAGTTGGAACTTTCAGCATTTCTGGAGGGCAAATTCATCAGATCCATAATGGGTTTGAGAAGCGAGTTCCATTCGTTTCTGGAAGTGACGCTTACGGAAAATTCTTCAAGATTGACGGCACGATTTACCGCCCGCTTCAAATGGCCACGCAAAAGGCGATTCTTGGCAAATGGCAGGCCGTTAGTGTCGTCAGAAGCCAATACGAGTTTCTTTCAGATGGCACGTACCGTTCGGGTCAAATTGTGCACACCGGAGAATGGGTTGGCGGTAGCACTGCTTCAGGAACCTATACAATTGATGGTTGGCTGATCATGCTACAGCCTTCCGAAGGTCCGCCACAGATTAGTCTCATCGGCTTCGACAGATCCAGTCTGATGATCGGCACTTCATTTCATACTCTGCACAAATAGGTGGCGCAGAACTCAGTCCAACAAATCTCCGGCAGTTACTTTCGACGTTTCTGGTAAATTCCGAACACGATGCAACCAATAGATGGAAAGAAGGTCGGCAAAGGATGCGCATTTGGTGCGCTGAGTTGCGGCGGAGGCATTATTGCGGTTGTTGCCTTTGTCGGAGCAATCCTCTACTTCACAGTCTTCTCGAATTCTTGCGCTCGAATGATGGGCGAGGAAACCTACCCCATTTCTGGCAACCCAACCGCTTTTGATGCGTTTGCCGCCTTGGCAGAAATCAAAGCCAAAGTTGGCGCCAAAGCGGTGCTTTTCGACCTCGATGCCAGCTACGTCAAATCCGATGGCACGATGGACTTGAACGCAACGTACAAGCCTTCTCCCAACGCACGATACATGTTTATGGTGCCGTTAGACAAGGCTCCAGACGACGCGCCGCCAGTTGGCGCGGGCAGAGGGCCGGGAGATGTATGGACTCAGCAAGTAATCGTCAGCGTGTACCAACCGGGCCAGCGCCGCAATGTCACGCGAACCAGTGGCAATTCGAGGAGCAGCTACAGCTACACCAATGAGGGAATGGACATTGACCACGGAACCCCTACCATGAGCAGCCTCGAGCGTGGCTTGCCTGATCCTAAGCTAACCGCCCAAGAGATGTGGAAGATCGCAATTGAAAAGGGAGCCGACAAGGATGCCGTCGCCACCATCGGCTACGATTCCGGCGGCTACAGCTTCACCATTATCGGCCTTCAGTTCTATCTCTATTGGGACAAAGACGGCAAGCTCAATGAGAACCGGTCGAGTTACCCTGGCAAGGGAAGGTAGTACAATCGGAACTGCAAAGCGCATGACATTCGGGAGAAAATCGTGAAACACCTTCCCAATGTTCGCTTACTGGTGCGTTTCGTCATCAATCCGGGATGGGCGCCCATTAGCGTTGTTGCCGTGTTTCTGATCCTCGCGAGTACGGGGCTTACTGAGGAATACGACCATCTGTTGCATTCTCTTGGCGGCGCTTCAATTGCTTATTTTTTGCATATATTGATCGAATTGTTGCCCACGTATTCCACAGCTGTTCCCAAATGGTTTCACTTCCTTTTATCGTTCACTTCGGCATGCACCGTTGCCCTCTTCTGGGAGTTTGCAGAGTTTGCGGCGGATCGGTTTATCGGAACATCAATGCAAATGAGTGTTGATGAAACGATTTTTGACCTATTGTCCGGGGTTATCGGCGCGATTGCTGTGCTGATTTTGATTGCAGTAAACTCTCGTCGTAATTGAAAGTGGGTCTGAGGCTGATTTGAAGAACACCACGGCCAGAAGTTCAAAGTCACAAAGTCTCCTGTTCGTTGCGGGTGGCATATTATCTACGATCCTTGTTATTGGCCTGAGCACATTTGTATCTGGGAAACCACCAGAGGGCGGTTTGATTTTCATAGGCTTTATCAGCGTCGCTTTCTTTACAGTCCTTGGGTGCTTAGTTGCATTTGGAAAGAACAAAACACCACTGGTCAGCAACCTGCCCGAACCATTGAACCAGCTAGTAGCAACTGAATTGAAAGCTTCTGGGCTTTCTTATGTAATTGTGAGGCACGGTTTCGAAAACAAAAATGTTAAGGCATATCCTCGCCCAATGCCGATTAACAACTATGTGACAATTCCTGAACGTATCTGCAACGATTGGTCGCCGCAAGCCCTTTGTTGGAGCATAAAGACTGACTCTGCCGCTTCTGTCGCGTTCGTTCGAAAGACATTTTTTTGGCTTTTGGTCTTCATGTTGGGGATCCTGGTTCTGGTTCGCCTGCTCGAACGATGGAAAGCTCCAGGCTGGACTGTTGGCCTTGCGTTCAGTTTGATCATAGTGGGGTTTGTGCTTTGGGGTTACATTGGTTACAAGTTGCAGTTGAAATATGACAGGCAGTTCACGAAAACCGCAGAGGACCTTGCTGCAGCCAAGGAAGCGCTCAGCTATCCATATTTTGCTCAGTCCGATAAGAAACTGTTTACGAAGTGGATGTTCTTTAGAGCGGAGCTAACGGGTCGCGCCAAGAATTTGGGAATTGAATTGGAGCGCGGATTCAAAGTCGAATCTGTCTGAATCTCCAATCTGGCGCCTCGAAGGACTTGAGAATCGTCCCTCGCCAATGATCCGTGAATTACCCCGTATCATTCGCGGTGAACCCCTTATGTCGTGCGGCGCACAGCAAACTGCCTGCGGTCGTGCCCGTACATTTCGTGCTCTACTGCTAATTTTATGCGGTGTACCACGTAAACAATAAAACATACACCACTTTATATGCGGTGTACCGCTCTTTTGATGTATTGCTCCCCATGAAGTATGAGGTGCTATGCGTGATAGATGCGGTATTCTGCAAAGAGTACGCGGTGGGCTTCATAAAGAACGCGCGAGGCGCATAGGTTTGGAATAAGTACGAGGGCAACTTCCTAAAGGCAGACGAAATGGCAAATAACGATTGGTATCCAAGAAAGCTCGCGGCGCGCGCTCCCTGGCACTCGAACATGAACAATGCAGCCCAGGCGACGGGCTTGAATCACGGCTTGAACGCATTGCAATTAACGGCGATCGCGCGAGATGCGGCGAATGTCGCCCTGGTCGCGAATTATACCAACGAGGTTGGGCAGTTCGCCCAAGCCGTGACTACTTTTCAAGAGATCATGCTCCGTGGCGGGGCGCTTGCATCATTGCCGGCCGTTCCCGTGAGTCCGACGCAGCCAGTGCTAGAGGACGGTTAGGAAGCCGGGATCGAGGCTCGAACGCGAATCTATATGGGGGTCGTTCGTGCTTCGCCAAACTATGGGAAAAGCGTCGGAGAAAACTATGGGATCATCGCGCCGGAAAGTGCGCCGCCTGGGATTCCTGAGTTGGCGGCCTCGGCTCTGACAAATTCGCGCGTTCGCCTCAAGATAGCTAAGGCTGGTTATTTGATTCTGGCAATAGAGATGCGCCGAGGCGGAGGCCATTGGGCGCAGATCGGCGTTTCGCAAACAGCGGAGTACATTGATGGGCTTTTGCCATTGGTTGACGGCCAGCCCGAGCTTCGGGAATATCGTGCTCAAGGGCTCCAGAAGAATTCTCGCGTCGGTGCTATGAGCAAAATTGTGAGCGCGGTTACGGTTCCGTAGGCGGTACGATAGATTCTGAAGCACTAGATTATGAAAGATGCAAATCAACCAACTGGTATAGGAAAACCTTGGTATCAGCGAGAGCTTTGGGGTACGGCATGGATGCGCGGAAAGGGCAAGCAGTTTTGGACGTTTTTCTTGCTTCTGTGGACGGTGATTTGCATTGCCTTATCAGCATATGGTGCATTTACGGGTCGCTATGCTTTGTACGCCAAAACACTCGGCGTTGGAGATTGGTTGGGACCACTTATGATTGCTCTCCTAGTGCTTTGCTCCTTCGTGCAAATTACACTATTGCAAGCTTGGCTGAAAGGGAAACTTGAGAACTCAGCCGGCATCGTGTTCTTTGTCGGTATCGGTTACCAAGGCATTCTTCCAATCACTAATCCAGAACATCCAGGATTTCCGATGGTGTTTTGGTTACGGTTTGGGCTATCAGTGGTCATGATTGCGTGCGGTCTAGGTGTGTGGTTCTTTGAGATATTGCGACCCTCAATGATCAGAGACGAACTCATTTCTTAGTTGAGCGTTACCCGCCCTTCGACAGCCTCATTTCCATAAACTTGAGCGGCTGATCGTTGCCTCGAATCGTGAATTCGCCGGTTTCGAGCCATTCACCCTTGTCGGTGATCGTCATAGTGAACTTGATTTTCGGAGCACCTTCGCGCACGATCTCCCACCAGAACCCTTTTTCAACAACATGAAGCTCGAATTCGCTGGATGGCTGATTGAATAGATGGGCTTGGAAGCGGTATTTCTTGTTCGGAACATCGTAGGTGATGACGGCAAGCGTTTCATGCACCACTGCTTTGGTTTCTGGGTTGATGAACTTTCCTTCAATCAGGAGAGCTTTTCCCTGTAGCTTTCTCTGAACGGTTTCAGTCCCGCTGTATGCGACGTTTTGTCCTGGACCGGTCATTGTAATGCCAGTTCCGCTCCACGATCCCACTAGAAAATCGAGCTTTGAAACAGCAGCTATCTCTTCGGGAGATGGGCCTGCAGAAGGGCGTTGTAGGGCAAGAAAGAGGGTAATTGCTGAGAATAAAACCATAGGTGGATTTTACGATATTTAATGATTTCTGGTTGCACCCGATCATACGACGACTAAGTCAGCGCGACTGAGGAATGAGCCCCTCTCTTAATTCGAGGAACGAGAAATGAGGGAGGGGTTGGGGAGGGAGTAAAAATATCCTTCTCAGTTTCCAATCAGTTATCTCGCTATTTCCAATGAGCTTAACTCCACCCCCTAACCCCCTCCTCATCTTCGTTCCTCAGATAAGGAGGGGGAATTTCGTTAACGGGTAAAACTCACAAATGCGAACACTCGCCCTACTAACCCTTGCCGCCTTCGCCGGAATAGCCCAAGCACGAATTGACTACACCGCAACGGTTGAACTCCCAGATAAGCTGAAGTTCGAGATTCGGGTTCCCATAAAGGAGGCGGTTACCAAGTTCCAAATCCCCAATTTCGCGCCTGGTCACTACGTCTTGCTGAACTCTCCAGCCGATGTCAAAAACGTAACAGCAGAAGGGCCGGAAGGCTTGGAGGCAAAGGTTACAAAGGAGGATAACAACACGTATTCGGTCGCAACTCCAACGAGGGGAACACTGGTTTTCCGGTACGTAAAGACTGCTCGAATCAATGAAGGCGCGTTCCTTTGGCAAGGGCCTTACGAATATATGTACGTGCTGGGCCGGAAGGACGAGGCTTGCACGCTCTCTTTCAAGGGGCCGGAGAATTTTAAGTTCGCAACTTCGCTCGATCCAGCCGGAAACAACAAGTATTGGGCTCCCAATTACGATGTCCTCGCCGATTGCCCGGTGACTGCTGGCGACTTTCTTATGGACAACTACACGGTCGCAGGCAAGCCGCATTTCATTGTTCTTTATGGAGCCGCAAAAATTGATGTTGATCGCCCGAAATTGACTCAAATCTGCAAATCCTTGACCGAAGAGCAAATCAAATTCTTTGGCGGAGCGCCATACAAACGGTACATGTGGCATTTCAGGGTGAATGATTCGGTTGATGGCGGCGGCGGGCTGGAGCACTTGAACAGCACGAACATCAGTCTTGCCAGCGGACTTGGCAATGGAGTGATTTCCGTAATCTCGCATGAGTTCTTCCATTTGTGGAATGTGAAGCGGATTCGCTCGGTTCCGCTCGGTCCATTTGACTATTTGAAGATTCCAAAAACTGGTGCGCTATGGTGGCTCGAAGGAGTGACTGACTACTATGCAGACATCATTCTGGCAAGATCAAAAGTGCTCCCAGAAGACAATTTTTGGAGCTCGATCGTTTCAAATGTTTTGACAACGCGGGCAAATGAAAACAGGCTCAAAATTTCGCCCTACGATTCCAGTTTTCGAGTTGGAGAAGCCAACGGCGGACGCGGGAACAGCGCGGGCCTCTTGGTCAATTATTACAATACTGGCTGGGTTTTGGGCTTGTGTTTGGATTTGGAATTGAGAGCAAGAACGGGTGGGGTGCGTTCGCTTGACGATGTAACCAGAGCACTCTATGAACTATGCAAGAACGACAAACCCGGCTTCGCCGAAGATGAAATTCGGAAGCAATTGATCCGGTTTGGCGGACCCGAAATGGGGCCGATTTATGACAAATGGGTGATGCAGCCCGGCGAACTTCCTGTTGAAGAGCAGCTGGTAAAGGCGGGATATATCTTTGGCGATACGACCAAGCGAACGCCGGACCTTGGCTTTCGGGCATCGCAATCGCGAACAGACGAGGCGATGAGAGTCATTTCTGTCAATTCATTCGCAAGTGGCCAATTGAAAGTGGGAGACCTAATTGTTGAGATCAACGGTGTGGCCTGTGTTGGCAAATCTGCAAGGGCGATTCGTCAAGGATATGATGCCGGCGTGGCAAGGCAGTCGTTTACTGATCCATGCAAGCTAAAAGTGAAACGGGACGGGCAGATTATTGAGGTTTCGATTTCGCCTGAAGTACTGAAGACGACAGTTTTTGAGGTGAAACCTGTTGCTTCACCATCAGAGCTACAGCTTAGAATTCGGCAAAGCTGGTTAGACTAAAAAGCACAACGACAGTTTCTTTGCGATCCTTGCGCCTTTGTGTGACAATCCGATTTCTGAGAGTATTCGGAGCCAAAATTTGGCTCGCGAAGGCGCAAAGTTCGCAAAGCCAGGACTCGAGAATTATTTGGTATGAGTATTTGGGACGTAACTGGGAACTCTTCTTGCAAGTAGTGCGTTGAATTGCCCGAAGGTACACTTCTAGCCAATGTTGATCGGAAGGCAAAACGCCCGTGATGCCTTTGAACGGCAGGCTGAAAAAGTGTTTCCTTCAGTTTTTGGCACCGCCTTGCGCTTAACAAAGTCGCGAGAAGATGCTGAAGACTTAGCGCAGGAAGCTATCGTGCGAGCGTATGATGCTTTTGAACGGTTCGATGGTTCGAACTTCAAAGCATGGATGTTGCGGATTGTAACGAACTTGTATATCAACAAGTATCGGCAAAGGCAGCGGGGCCCGCAGATTGCTTCGATAAATGATGATGCGATCTATGAACCGGCAGCTTTGTCGGGAACAGAACCGGATCATCAGGTCTTTGACGAACTCGTCGGAGAAGAAGTTGAGACAGCATTGGCGAATGTGCCGGAGGATTTTCGGCTCGCAGTATTGCTAAGTGACATAGAAGGGATGAGCTATCAAGAAATTGCCGATATAATGAACGTTCCGATAGGAACAGTTCGATCAAGATTAGCCCGGGGCCGGGCGATTCTCAGGCAGCAGCTTTACGAATTTGCAAAACAAGAAGGGTACGTGAGAGAAGAGAGCCAAAATGACTGATTACACAATTCTCCATGCCCTAGCCGATGGCGAGCTAAGCGGCCCAGAAAAGGCCGCCGCCGAAGAGCTATTGCGCACCGATCCTATTGCAAACGCAGAATTTCAAGCAGTGGTCGCGATCAAGAAGACCATAGCTTCCAAAAACCAAGTCCACATTGATCCAAAAAGCTGGCAAGCTGCAGTCGGTCGCATCAGCGAACTCGATAAACGAAAGAAGGCCGAAGGTTTTGTTGGAAAGTACGCCTGGGGAATGTGCACAATCATCTTTGCCCTTATCCTCAGCACAGGACTTATGCGGCATTTTAATGGAAGCCCCGTAGGTACAGGAGACATCGCGCAATACGCGGCTGCTTTGCAGCCGTTCAGTCGCGACGTAAAGAATACTGGGCAAGATATGCGATCTTGGATTCGAGATGTGTCGTACGGCGCACCCATTCAAATTGATCCAGGATTCATGACGGTTCATCGTTACGCGCAGCGAATCGAGGAAAACCGAAGCACAACCATTTTGTTATGCTCTGATAGCTCCGGACCGCTGACCCTGATTGTAGTAAAAGGCGCAAGTGGAATTTCGGGAGCAGAGTTAATGGCCAGGCAGGGGAATTATTTGGTAGGCAAGATCGGAAACGCGAATTGCCTTTGCTGGAGCGATTCTGGGTTTGTTATTACTCTGTTCGGAAACCGTCCGTATGACGCTTTGGCACGAGTAGCTGAAAGCATCGCGCTTCGATAGCGGGCGTTTCCTTGGGAAGGGCCCGGTTAATGACCAATTGGGTTGGAAGTAAATGTTAAATTGGCAGTTACGCTTGCATCTCCTAATGACCCAATTCACCCAATTTCACTCAAATTCACCCAATTCATCCAAGTCACCCAGTTCACGAGGCATTCGTCCCGAATCTGAATGGCGTTCTGGTATCCTTTTGGTTCGCTCAGGGGTATAGCTCAGTTGGTAGAGCGACGGTCTCCAAAACCGTAGGTCGCGGGTTCGATCCCTGCTGCCCCTGCCACTAAATTGAACCTAAAATAGCCGTTTTTGGCGGGATTTGCCACCGAACAAAGAAGGGCGTACATACTATTATACATACTGTGAATTATTTACGTCACAGTTTTGAACCAAGTAAAGATGGGGGATTGAATGACGTCATCCTCGGCTGGCGGCTATGATCGTTTAGCGAGTTTCCTGGCGTCCTCGGTTTCGATCGCAACGCCGATCTTGTCCATTGCCTCAATCATTTCCGCATGGACTGTTTGCGTGTAGACGTTCTCTGTAACAGCGGTAGTGCTATGCCCGAGAATGTCCCTTCTAGTGACGGCGTCGACACCTAGCTGCTTCAAGATGTTATTGGCAGAATGCCTTAGGTCATGGAACCGAATCTTGGTTAGTCCGTTGCTCTCAATCAGAGCCATTGTTTCTGCATAGAGCAACGTTGGATGCACTGGCCGTCCGGGATCTGTCTGGCTTGGAAAAAGGAACAGGGATTCCTTTGGCTGGGCTCGAAGGGCTTCTGCAACCGTATTGGGTATGGCAATCTTGCGAAATCCTGCTTCGGTCTTGGGGCGTTTGAATTGCATGCCGCCTCCCTTGATCTGTTTCCACTGCTGAGCGATCCTAATGGTGCTGGATTCGGCGTCAAAGTCAGCGTGCATAAGCCCAGCTATTTCGCTTTCTCGCAGTCCGCAATATCCTGCGAGCATAATGGCAAGCTGAATCCTTTTTCCTTCGGCGGCATTGATAAGTTGCCCCATTTGATCAAGGTTGATAATCTGCGCCCTGTACTTATCAGGCTCGATCTTCATGATATCCTCGGCTCGATTTTTCGTGAGGTAGCCTAATCTATTTCCTTCTGCAAAGCAAAGCCCAATGAGCCTTCTCATGTTGAGGGTGGTTTTCTTGGAGATAGGCTTTGGCGGCAATTGCTGTCCTTGGATTGGGTCGCCGTTCATTGCTGCCAGCAAGACTCCATCAAGGTGGGAAGCGCGAACCTTGGCCAGCTTCATGTTTCCGATTCGAGGTTTGATGTGCCTTCGCCATTGGCTGCGGTAATCAAAAAGGGTGTCGGGCTGCTGGCGGCCCTGCCTTTGGAAGTATCCTTCTTCCTCCTTCAGCAGGAACTCAAACAACTGGGTTACCGTCCAGTCATCCCGCTGCTCTTCCCCGCCGTCTGCCTTCCAATCTAGCATCTTGTCACGTGCGATCTTCTCGGTTCGCCCATAGAACGCCTTCCGCTTTTGGTTATCGTTCTCGTCGCGATAGGTCCAGACAGCTTTCCACGTTCCAGCATTTGGACCGGTGCCGATTAGGAAAGAACTGCCCTGCCCTTTGCGGTACAGCTTTTGGTACGGCTCTGCCCGCTTGCGTCCGCCGATGTTCGCCATAGTATGTATTATGTTACATTTGGATTTAGAAGTAACCGTTTGTGGAAAAGTTCTTGATCATTTCCTTCTTCGTTCGTTTGCTTCGCAGCTTGGCACAAACTCAAGCAGCAGGGTGCCCGGGCTAAGTTGGAATGACTATACGGATGTGCCACTGTCAAGCGAGGAACGAACTTGACAGTGCCTTGGCCGTAAGACTGTGAAATGAGCACGGACAAGCTTTCACGGTTTTAGCAACATTACAATGGAAGGCAAACCGCTTGACCGTGGCAAGATTTGGTGGATACCGAAGGACTTCCCAGGCAGCTACTGATATAATCCCCCAATGGGCGGATGCCCGGGAAATCTTTCGACGGGTGACTTGGACAGATCCCCGAAACTTGGAATCCGGGCTCCGAGTGCCACCGACCAGCGAGGAACAAGTCCCGATTCACTTCGCTCATTTCCCTACAGCTGGATCTTCGATTTGTCAGTGACCCCAGCTTTCCTTCATGGACAAACATTCTTTTTCCATTCTATCCCGAATCCAGAAGTCGAACGAAGAATGCCTGATCCATGCCACCAGGTGTCAATATCTGCCAGGCTCCACTGTCGCCTTCGATCACGTGAGGATCGATTTCAACTGTAACGAGCTCTCCGTCCTGATCCGAATTGTCGCTGGACATGGATAGCTTGTCCGTGCTCATTTCCAAATCTTACTCTCATTGGACTGAATAAGCCATTGAAATTCCAAAAAACTCCGCGGGCATTTGCGCTCTAAATGGGTCAAGAATCCTTAGGTGAATGAAGATTTTGGGTTTGAAATACAAATAAACAATAAACCGGTTATATCTCATCTAAAGAATTTTCTCACCCCTATTGAAAAATTCGGGCCGGTATATTTTTCTTTCCGGTCACTGTCCTTGTCATTATAGGTTGTCCAGTCATATTCAAAAACAGGCGTTAAGGAAAGTTTCTTCTTGAAAAAGAAATTATAGCCCAGCCCCAGGCATAAATTACCCATACTGTACTTTGTGGTGCTGTTGAAACCGAGCGACCTGTATTCAGACTTTTGGGTGCCAAAACTGTAACCGCCCCTGATAAAAACCCTCGGTGACGGCGCGCGCGATCCCAAAGTCCGTGATTACCGCGCGACCGTCGCGGGCAAGAATGACGTTCTCGGGCTTGAGATCGCGATGCAGCACACCGGCCGCATGCGCCGCC
>JANNJE010000292.1:0-1093 GCA_031405735.1 Armatimonadota bacterium
ATCTCGCGTTCCAATAATCGGCTTTCCCAAAACGTGATTTCCCCACCGATTCTGCAGATGAAGTTCATGGACATGATCTCCTGGCTCGTCCTCTCCGCGCTTGATTTCCTCTAAAACAACTCCTTGTTCCCTCTTCAGTTCTTCTGGTTCGATCAGCGAATTTCGCATCATGTCAGAAAGGACTTCTACGCCAGTTTCAACTTCATCGGCGAGAACTCGACAGTAGTAGCACGTGGACTCTTTATCAGTGAATGCGTTTAGCATTCCGCCTCGCCCCTCAATGGTCTCGGCAATCTGCTTGGCAGTCCGTTTCTTTGTCCCCTTAAACAGCATGTGCTCAATCAAATGTGTGATCCCCGCTTCATTTTCGAATTCATGTCGGCTCCCCGTCTTGCACCAGAGACCGACTGCTGCAGACTGGACATGCCCGATTGGCTCAACGAGAATTCGGACTCCATTGGGAAGCTGTGTCTTGAATGGCTCACTCATAAATTAACCTACGCGACTTGCCAGAGTACCCAGCCAATCGCAAGTAACGCGGATTTCATCGCCGGATTTCAATGGGCTTCTTAGATTAGGCTCACCCAAATTGATGGCGATCACGTCGCCGGATCGAACTCCTGCGGTAGTACTTGCAAAGCAAATTGCATCGGTAAGAGTGATCGGCAAATCGTTGGTGTCAAATCGAAAAACCTCTTCCTCGTTCACACTTGCCGTCATGATCAATTTGTATCTTCGCCCGCCCAAATCTTGAATGGTTGTTTCTTCCAATTCATCCGGAGTTGTAATTACAGGCCCCAGGGCAATTCCCACATCATGAGATCGGCTTGGCGGATAGCCGCGCATGCGCTCAATGCGATTTTGGTCCTTCGCAAAAAACACGTTCGCGAGCGTAACTCCCAAAATGTGCAATTCAGCGTCTTCGGGCATGACATTTGTCCCAAACGCTGACACAATGGCGGCCAAGCACGGCTTGAAACTAATTTCGTCGCTGGTATGAAACGGCGCAAGTTCGGTATGCGTACCGACTATCGTAGCTGAATTGAGATACGCAAAAGATAAGTCAGCGATTGCCGCCTGGCCTTCGGACATT
>JANNJE010000293.1:0-2299 GCA_031405735.1 Armatimonadota bacterium
GAGTCAGGCCGGTATTTTGAGAATTGATCCCGAAGGGATCGGAAAGTGTAGCCCGGGGTCGAACTTGAGAGACCTCGGGTTCAAATCACGCCAAAATACAGCATCCTGAAGGGATGCCAGAATTGAATATGGCCTCAACACATGTTTGTCTGCATGTTCACATCATTTTTGCGACAAAAGACCGTGCTCCAACAATCGCCGATGATTGGCGAACCGACTTGCATGCATACATTGGCGGAATCATTCGTAGGCTAGGCGGCAAGCCGTTTGCAGTTGGTGGCTGCCGATCATGTTCATGTCTTCGCAGGCATCAAAGCGACCCACTGCATTGCAGATTTGATTCGGGAAGTCAAAAAGTCGTCATCTAATTGGGATTCCCAAAGATTCGAGAAGTTTTCATGGCAAGATGGGTATGGAGCGTTTAGCGTCGGTTCGAAGGACGATGCATCAGTTGTTGCCTACATTGGCCGCCAAGAAGAGCACCATCGAAACGTGTCGTCTGCCGACGAATTGCGAGCAATATTGATTGAGCAGGGTGTTGATTTTGACGAAAGGTATTTCGTATGATGTTCGCGAGTTGGTCAAACAATTCTGCGATCCCTTCAGGGTCGGTGTTTGCGTGCGATTCCCATTCCCCACGTCTGCGACATGGGGCTAAATTCTTTGACCCCGTTGGGGTCATTGGTGAGAATTTGAAATTGGTGGAATCATCGCCAATTGGATGGATTGAGTCAGGCCGCTACTTTGAGAATTGATCCCGAAGGGATCGGAGAATGTAGCCCGGGGTCGAACTTGAGAGACCCCGGGCTACGAATATCACCAAGACCCTGCACCCTGGAGGGGTGCCAGAATCCTGCGTGAAAAACCTCTCAACGCTACCGCAATGGTCTCGTTATGACAACGCAAATTCCGACTTAGATGCGTGCTTGCTTTGGAGCCAACCCTACTCCTCAGTTTTGATCTGAGCCAGCACCTGGCTCAAAGTGCTTCGCTCACATATCCGGCTATATGGACACCGCGCTTGATCTGGTTTGGATAACCCTGCGCTTTGATACTTCTGGTGCCCGTCTGCGAAAACGGTTATGACCGTACCAAATCGCTCTTTTAGCCGCCTTGCAGCCGCAAAGTTAGCTCCAGATGAAACGCCGACGCACAACGTATGCCGTTCGCTCAGCTCATGGGCAACTGCCATCGCCTCCTCAGTCGAGACAACTTCAACGCCATCAATGATGGGGTGCAAGCCGCCTTCACCATCGCTCGCAAGATCAGGGATGAACCCATCTCCGATTCCGCCGATCCCGTGAGGGCCGTTCGGACCGCCTGTCATCACGGCAGCCTCTGCTGGCTCTACCGCGAAGATTTTGGCGTCCTGTAAAGCGTCCTTCAAGGCTTTTCCAACGCCGATTAAGGTTCCGCCCGTCCCAACCCCTGCAACAAAGGCAATGGCCCCAATTGGCGTATCGGAGCTTTCCAGTTGCCGAACGATTTCGGCACCAGTTGTCAACTCGTGACATTCGGCATTGAGAGGGTTTGCGAATTGATTCGGATTAAATGCTCCGGTTTCTGCGGCGATTTGATCTCGGATCGCTGCTGCCTCGGAAAATGAACCTTCCTTCGAGCACAATACAAGTTCCGCTCCTAGCGCTCGAATGATTGCCTTTCGCTCTTGGGTCATGTGCTCGGGCATTACGATCGTTACTGGATGCCCCGCTAGCCTCCCATAATTGGCAAATGCGATGCCCGTATTGCCGCTTGTGGCTTCGACGATGGGCTGACCAGGTTTCAGATCGCCGCTCTTCGTCGCTTCTCGAATGATGTAGGCGGCAATGCGATCCTTCACGCTTCCGCACGGATTCAAGCATTCAAGCTTGACAAAGATGCCTTCGATTTCGACCAACGGGGTTTCAGTCAATCCGGGAGGAAGATGTGGCGACGGATGTCCCCCCTCGTGGATGATCTTTAGCAAGGCTTCTCCGCATTCTTTCGGTCGTAGTACCAGTAGTTAATGAAGAAATTGAGGGCGTAGAACACAGCGGCGCCGTAGAAGAATGCTGTTCCGTTGCCCGTTCGCGCAATGATCGCTCCGAAGCTGACGGAGAACACAAACGGCCCGTAGGCTGCCATTGCTGCCGTCCAACCGATGACGCCTCCGGCTTGCCGAGGCGGGAAGATCATCGGCATTTGCTTGAATGTGCTTGCATTGCCGATTCCACTGAAGAAGAAGAGTCCTAGCATGCACCACAAGAATCCGCCCCAAGTCGAAAGGTCGGTCGGGTGCGTAAATTGCGTGACAGCAATC
>JANNJE010000294.1:0-8634 GCA_031405735.1 Armatimonadota bacterium
CAATTTCCAACCAAGTTCTGCCGCAATTCTGATCTCGCTTTCGATGCTCGGAAGCCCTACACCAGGAGCTCGAATCGAAGCCGAAAGCTGCAGATTTTCTCTAACTATTAGGGCGGGAACCAGCATGAAGTGCTGGTGGACCATCGCAACTGAGTTGGCGGCGCATTTGTTCTCTTTTGAAACAGCCATCGAACCTGAATCAGCTATCAAGTTTCCGGCGAGGATATTGACAAGGGTTGACTTTCCAGCTCCATTTTCACCGACTATTGCGTGAATTTGTCCTTGTAAAAAGGCGATTGAGACGGTATCAAGTGCTTGGACATTGCCAAATCTCTTGCTCAGCAAGCTTGCTTCGAGGGCAATGGTTTGGGCTGTGTTCATTTTGACGTGAAGGATGCTGGCAGTTGGCGGTAGGCGGTTGGCAGTGAACGACTTCCGCTCTCAATCGTCCAACCTCCGCTCTTGCAAAAATCCAAAATCCAAAATCATCAATCCACAATTCCTAAAACTCGTCTTTCGGAACAATCTTGACCCCTGCCTTGATGTCATCTCGCATTTTGATCACTTTCTCGACTACTCCCTCTGGCAATCTTGCTGTCAATTCGCCATTTGGAATGAAGTCAATCGCATCGGCTTCCATACCCATTAGCACGATTTCGCCAGTGAACGAGCCAGACTGAACCCTTTGAGCCAGCTTCAAAAAGGCTGGTTTCGCATTGATGACAGCACTACCAATGATAATTCCGCTAGGGTCGTTGTTTTGGTCCAAATTGGCGCCAAACGCCCAAATTCGTTTTTCTTTGCAAGCCGCGAAAACTCCATCGGCCGCGGCGTTAGCTTGATGAATGACAAAATCTGCGCCTTCTTGAATCGCGGTCAATGTCGCTAATTTTGCCTTTGCGTCGTCTTGTCCGCTTCCCGTAAATATCTCCTTTACAACGATTTTGGGATTAGCGAACAAGGCACCGGCCCTGAATGCTTTGAATGTCGAACGGATCGAGGGAACATCGTCGCCGCCGATCATGGCAACTACTCCTGATTTGCTAGAAAGCCCAGCTAAGTACCCGGCGACGTAGAATCCCTGCTCCAAATAGAACCTGAATGCGCCAACATTAGCTGCAATTTTTCCGCCGGAACTTGAAACAAATACGGTATCGGGGAAATCTTTTGCGACCTCTATTGCAGGTTCGTTGTACTCAAATCCGTGGCCGAATACTAGCTTGTAGCCTTGTTGAGCGTACGAGCGCATCGAATCCTTGATCTTCGCACCACCTGCTTCTTGGTTGCTGACAGTAGCCTTCATTTCCGATTCGATGCTCTTCAATCCATCATAGGCCATCGCGCTCCATCCGGCATCGCTAACAGGACCTGGGGTCAAAAGAGCGACTTTGAAGCCGGATTCGGAAGGTTTGGTTTCAGATGTCACGACTTCGGTACTTGGCGGTGAGCCACAAGCGGACAACGCAAAAGCTGAACATAGGGCGAGAATCTGCCAGAGTTTCATCTTTGAATTCTACCGGGGGAGGAAAGGATTTTTGGGTTTAGGGTCGCTATTGTCGTTTTTGTCGTCGTGGTCGCTTTTCGGTCTGCTGGTTCGACTGCGGCAGGTTACTAACTATCTAACCACGACAGCGACAACTTAGCGACCATTAGCGACTATCCAGCGACACAATGAAGCTACTTCCCTCTCCCTATTGCCCGTCTCACAACTTCTTCCCGATCCTTCTCCGAAATAATATCGAGAGGCAGTACGAGGAATCCCGCCCGCCCAAAGAGCAATACCAAAGTGTCTGAAATGACCTTAACTTCCCGAATGGACGAAAGCTGCGCCGTTGTCACGCCGCCCAGATCGTTGCGTATTTCGAGCCTCGTTTCTCCAAATTCGTAGTGCATTTCGCGCTCAAACATCTGAGCCGCGCGAGCACTCATCACCATCGAATAGCGAATGGGAACCGTGAACGGATAGACCACCATTATCATTCCGATCCATAGGCCAAGACCGTCCCGTTGAAATGCAATGAAGATTGAGCCCGTGAGGACTGACAGCGCATAAACTGCCCAAAATCTCCTTATGTAGTAGATGGTTGCAACGCAAGAAAATCGGGCTCGGTCAAATTTGTATGGCGGGGAAACGATGTCCATGTTTCGAGGCGAGTCTACCAGCGAACTAGTTTCCCCCTCCCCCATCAGCAGAGCAATGGGGGAGGGTCGGGGTGGGGGTTGCAAGATCTTCCCTACTATTTCCAGCCAAAATGTAACGTGTCCGAAATTCCTACTCAGATCGTCGAACTTTGCCACAGAATTGCCGATCCCGCCAAGGATTTGTGCATTGTCGCTGAAGGCAACATTAGCATAACGGATGGTGGAGGGACGCTTTGGATCAAAGCCAGCGGCGAGCAAATGGCGACGATTACCACCGATGGACTTTGCGAAGCAAGAATCTCAGAAGTCGTCCGAGCCATGGATTTACCGATGCGCGATGCTGCCGAAGTCCGGAATACGCTTAACTCATGCTGTGTGAAGAAAGGCGAAGGCGTTCCTTCGACCGAAACTTTCATGCATGTATCCCTCATGGATCAAACCGGATGCACGGTCGTTATCCACACCCATCCGATAGAGTTGCTCAAGCTACTTTGCCATACCGATGCCGACTTCTATGCAAATCGCCGCATCTTTCCTGATGAAATCGTTTTGTGCGGGCCTGCCGCTTGCTATGTTCCTTATGTGGCTCCAGGGCTGCCACTAGCGATTTCGATTCATGAAAGAGTGGCTCGATTTAGAGAGAAATATGGAATTTGGCCCAAGACAATCTGGTTACAAAATCATGGTCTGATTTGCATCGGAAACTCAATTGGAGAAGCGGAATCTGCAACATATATGTCAGCAAAGGCGGCCTCAATTGTTGTCGGCTCCCTGCAGTGCAAGGCCGAGATTCATTGGCTCACTCAAGAAGAAATTAACACGATTTACGATTGGCCGGACGAGCACTATAGGCAAAAAAAACTCAATAATTTCTGACTCAATTTATGGAAGCTTTCGGTTGAGTCTGCACTTTTGCGTGCCTCTTCTTAGCATCCTCAGCAAGCATTGCATCAAATGTCTTTTGCTGCTTCTTATTGAGTAATGCACGTATCTGTTTGTTGACCAATACACGATCTTCTACGATTTTTGCCTTGCGGGCAGAATCTGAAATCTTCGTGTTTTTCGCTAAGATTTTCAAGCGCTCGAAATGCACATTCATGATTTTCGTAATCTTGTTTTTCTGATTTACGGTCAGTGAGAGTTTCTTTGCGAATTCGGCCATTCGCGCTTCGGTTGAACGCGATTTGACGGGTGAACTATGGTGCGGCGTTCCCTGCGGGCCTGAGTTGATCTGCGCAAAGCACGTGGCAATGCAAGCACTGCAAATGAGAATTGTTGCGATTCGCACAGATTTCATAGTTTTCTCACAAGATAAAACGTTTGGCTTGACGAGTTAGTTCAAATGCCAAGCCAAATTATGTTATGGCCAAGTTCGGGTTACACCCGAAAACGACTAGCCGCCAACGGCGTTGAGTGCAGCCAGCAATTTCGCCTTCTCTTCACCGGTTAGAGGTGTTCCTTTTGCAGGAGGCATTTTTCCAGCTGTGACTTCTTCGGACATTTTTTTGATCCACTTAGCCTTTGCGGTTGCATCGGCATTTGTTGCGAGCAGCGTAAAGTCCAAACCGCCTTTCGGGGCGGCACCGGAATGACAGCCTACGCATTTTACAGCGATTATGGGCTTGGCGTCCGTTTCGAACGTGCCAGAAGCAGTGGCAACCGAGCCAGATGCCGCCGGTTCCGGATTCGTCGGTTCTGTCATGGCAGCTGAATCCGATGAGGTCGTTCCAGTATCAGCACCATCGGTCGGCGTTCCGCCGGAGCAACCGAGGACTGCAAATACGACGCCTAACGCAACTAAGAGAGATGTTGTTCGAAGCATTCCAAAGTATGTTCGATTTCGTGTGTGCAAATGCAAGTGTCTAGAATGATTGCAAACTAGTACAATTTGGGCGGGCAAATCACCAGATTCAGTATTTTTGCTAGCCTAAAAAGTACTTTTTCGGAGTACTATGTTGATTCAGTCGGTACTCCGATTGGTTTTGTTATTTGAATTTGGGAGTAGAAATATGAAGAGAACAGTTTTTGCGTTAGCACTTACGGCAGGATTTGCCGCACACAGCCAAGCTTTAATTTGGGGCTTTTCGGCGCCGATTATTGCTGGAAACCAAGAGGTTCCTCCGAACAACTCAACCGCTTATGGAACTGCTTCTTATACGGTGAACGACCAGACTTGGTTGATCCAGGGCACAGTCAATGTTTGGGGACTATCGCCAACTGGTATTACGGGGATGCACATACACGAAGCACCTGTCGGAGTGAACGGTCCAGTGAGATTCAATATCGGTGGGAACAGCACGACATTCAATCAAGGAACGTTTTGGATTTATGCCTTTTCAGGAACTCTGGCTACGGCAAACAACACTGCATTTCTAAACACGATGATTAACGATGGGACTTACATTAACATCCACACTCCCCAGTTCCCTGGCGGCGAAATTCGTGGGCAAGTACATTGCGAAGGAGTAGTTCCAGAGCCTGCAACCATGGCAGTTCTCGGTCTTGGCGTGATCCCATTTTTGCGACGACGACGCAAGTAATTCGCTCTAGTTCCAAATTAACAAATCCCCGACGTTTCGTCGGGGAATTTTTGCATTTTCAGCAATCGGCGAGAGAGTCAGTGTTCCATTTCCAAAACCCATTCGAGTATCTGGCATCCCTCCAGGATGCTGAAACCCGGCGCAATTAGACCCCGGAGTCTCACGGATTCGACTCCGGGGTATTCGGTTGTGACTCCTTCGGAGTCATTTTTCAACAGCTAGGGCTTGACAACAAGGTGCCGACTACCTGCAAACAACTTGCCAACAACGTGCCGACCACCTGCCAACAATCTGCAAACTTCTTGCAAAACTACTTCAACCACTTAGGATCAACATCGTTGAATCCCCATTTCTGAAGCTGTTTGCCCCATTCGCCAAGCTTTGATTTGTCAATCTTCATCAGTTCCATTTTGTTGAACGCTTCGACGTTTTCGCCTTTGATAACCTTGCGAAACACTATGTTCACGCTCGTATGGCCCCAATCATAGATCGGCTGTGCAAAAAGCACGGGTGCAATTCCCTTCTCAATATATGGCAGTTGAGCGGGAAGGCAATCAACAGCCACAATCTTGACCTTGGCAGGGTCGAGTTCTGTTAACAGAGCAGGTGCAAATAGCGGCCAGCCGCCAATCATCGCCCAGCCATTGATCTCGGGGTGCGCCTTCATTTCGCGCTGGACGGCAGCAGTTGCATCTTGTGGAGATTCGACATGGTAGACCGTATTCACAATCTTCACGTTCGAATGAGCCTTTGCGGCTTCTTCGACGCCTTTCACTCGCTTTTGGAGGTTTGGAGCGTTTTGGTTTCCGGCGAGAATTGCAACATTGAGCGGCCCTTTTCCGGCCTGCGTTACCAACTCATCCAAAACCATCTTGCCAACTTCCATATCGTCTGCCCCAAAAAATGCAAATCTTTTCGAATCAGCGCAATCGCTGTCAAATGTCATGACGGCGACGCCTTTATCAACTGCCTCGTCAATTGCGCCCTTGACCTTAGCGGCGTCTGAACAGGCGAGAATTATTGCGTCGGCACCGTTATTCACAGCCTGAGCAATTCTCTTTGCCTGCTCTTGGCCATCTTCGGTTGGAGGAGTTTGCCAGTCAACAGTGACCGTAACTCCCTCCTTGGCGGTTAGCTCTTTTGCGGCTTCCTCAGCACCGATTTTGGCAGCTTGAAAAACTGGATTATTTTGGCTCTTTGCAATCAAAGTGATCTTTAGTGTTGTCTTTTTTGAGCCTTCAGCACCGCCGGTTGTGCCGGAAGCTTGCGTGCTACTCGCGGCTGATTCTGAACCCGTTCCGCCTGAACAGCCGAACAATGCGGCAGCGCAAACGGCTAGTGAAAAGAGAAGTGACTTACTCATGATTCCTCCTGAAATTTTCGTTGAGCGATATCTGATTCTAACTGATTTCAAGAGTACGAAGCTCAGATTCCCCCTCCTTTTTGTGAGGAACGAGCAAAGAGGAGGGGGTTAGGGGGTGGAGTAATCGTGAATTTGGAATTTAGCAGTTGTTGTGCCGACAATGCAGTTGATTAACTCCCTTCCCAACCTTCATTGCGGTTCACTAAAACGTGTTTGGCAACATGATCAGGGCACTTCGAATTTTCGAAATTGCCTTTTCTCACGCGGAGAACGCAGTGTTTGGCAATTAATATTGCGAACATCCGCAAGTGTTTTCATTGATACCAAGCAGTTATTCTCACACAACGGACGCAAAGGTACGCCACGATTTCGTTGCGAAAATTTGTGACCATTGCGTGAGATTTCCGACACTCAGTCGGCAATTGGAATGACTACTTTGGAGACTCGACCCAGCCGCCACGACCCAAATCCAAGTCCTTCGGGCGAACGACGTTTCGATACAGCCTCAAATCAGCGACGTAGCCGTTCAGAGGCTGATTATGCGGGCCGATATCGTTTTGCACATTGCCAATCGAAACGCCTGGCGCATATCGAAAGTCCAAGAATCCAAGAGGCTTGCGCGCTGTAGTGCCGCTAGCAACGAGCACGCCGTCATGCCACATTTCCAAGGTTCCCGCTTCAGCATCGAAGTTCGCAAGAATATGGAACCACTTTTGCAAAGGGACTTCTGCGGTCACATGCCGTCCCAGGTTTTCTTCACTTTGGATTGAAAAATTCAAGGATCCGTCGGGGTGAATCACAAGCGAATATGGATCGAGTCCGCCACGATCATCGCCGCGGAACAAGATTTGCGCGCCAGGGCCGTCATTGACCTACGAACGCAACTTGAGCCAAACCGAAACTGACATAGAACCCGTAATTTGAAGCGCTTTAAGATCGCCCAATTGCATCGCGCCTCGGCCATTGTTGAAATCCCAAGCGTAGTTGTCGCCTAAATTCACGAGGCGGACCGGTTCGACAAGCCTAAAACTATGTTGTTTGCCTTCGACCAAAACTTGCCCTTTCGGCGTGAGCCATAGTACGGGAACTGGCACTTGAGATGCGATCGTGGCGGCGATTGTGATTCCTAGAATTGACATGAAAACCCTCTTGAAATTTGACGTGCGAGAGTGAAGTTTGGTGACTGCCATTTTGAACTCCCTCCCCAACCCCTCCCTCTTTCTCCTCCGTCGAAAAAGGGAGGGGCTATGCTGGAATCCGCCTCAACCTGTCTATCGCCAAAGCAGCTATGATAATGCAGCCTGTAACGATTTCTTGGATGTTATTTGGAAAACCTGCTTGAGAACAACCCGCCCTTATCGTCGAAATCACAAGTGCTCCCAATAGCGAGCCCGCAATCGTCCCCTGCCCGCCGGAAAGGCTCGCTCCGCCAATGACTACAGCGGCTATAACATCCAATTCTAGGCCGGATGCTACTGTTGGGTCGCCGACGGTGAGTCTAGAAAACTGCATTAATCCTGCAAGGCCCACAAACAGGCCAGCAAGCGCAAACACCTTTCCCCGAACCGACGTTGGAGAGATTCCGGCGAGCCGGGCAGCTTCTTCGTTCGCTCCGACAGCCACTACATTTCGGCCAAAGACGGTTCGCTCAAGCAAAAGTGACGCAAAAACGCTGCTAATGACAACGAGCCAAACGCCGGTCGGAAAGAGTTGCCATTGCTTGCTTGGACTCAAACGCGCGAGGATATCCGCCATCCATGTCATCGGTGCGTCAATTTTTTGATTGTCGGCCAAGCCTTTTGCGATTCCGCGAAAGATCAACAAAGAACCCAGCGTAACTATGAAAGGTGACAACTTTAGTCGGTTGATGAGTTGGCCATTGACCGCTCCGGCAATTACGCCAGCAACGATCCCTCCTGTCGCCGCAGCCACCGGAACATAGCCTTGATCCAAAAGCCATGCGATGCAGACAGTGACAAAGGCTACGACTGAGCCAACGGAGAGATCAATCATCCCGCAGACAATGACAAATGTCATTCCGATCGCGCAGAAACCGACGATTGCGGTTTGTCGAAACACGGTTTCAAGGTTGTCTCGAGAGGCAAATGCAAGCCCGCTTTCCTTGTCCTTGGTCAACCAAATGTAGGTGACGAAGAAGACAATGACGACGAGCCACGTTGCCAGCAGTCCGAGGAGGTTCTTCCAGTTCATTTGTTAGGTTGTTAGCAGGTGGTTGGCAGGTGGCTAGCAGGTTGTTAGCAAGTTGTTGTCAAGTGATTAGCAACCTGAAACCAACTTGCCAACAACCTGCAAACTACATGCCGACGCGCCCCAAAAATCACCCCTTCGGCGGCGCCAGCAACTCAGCGATAGTCGGCTCGCCCATGTTGGCTTTTGTGATCACTTCAGCTCCCGTATCGATTCGCTTTTCAACATTTTCCTTCTTCAAATGCGAGACCATTGTTTTTACGCCCAAGTAGCCCATTTTTCGCGGATTTTGAACCATCAGAGCGTCAATATGGCCGTTTGTGCTGATACCCGCGAGCAACGGCCACAGACGCCGGACAAGCGCCATCAGGTCGCCGCCGA
>JANNJE010000295.1:0-11011 GCA_031405735.1 Armatimonadota bacterium
TATATGAGATATCCGATTGCGCTTATCCAGGCCGAAATCGAAAGAGCAGTGGCCGTACCCAGCAGCCCCATGTTGAATCCAGGAATTCCAATTCCTCATCTGAGCGGGAAAGATTACAAGGAAGACTTCTTTGGCAAGCCAGCTTTTCTTACGGTTTCAGGACAGCTTGAAGCGGAAACTCTTGCTCTCGGACTCACAAACGTTTACACCTTTGGACCAACATTTCGAGCGGAAAACAGCTCAACCGCAAGACACCTTGCAGAGTTTTGGATGATCGAACCGGAACAGGCTTTTTGCTCTCTCGAAGGCAATATGAACCTCGCAGAGGAGTTTCTGAAGTATGTGATTCAATACGCGCTTGAGAACTGCGGCCAGGATTTGGACTTTTTCAATCAAAGAATCGAGCCAGAACTATTAAACACTTTGAAGCATGTCGCCGAGTCGCCTTTTGAAAGGATGCCTTATACCGAGGCGATCAAAATTCTCGAATCAAGCGGCGAGAAATTCGAGTACCCAGTTTTTTGGGGGTGCGACTTGCAAAGCGAGCACGAAAGGTGGCTCACTGAGGTCAAAGTCGGGCGTCCAGTGATCCTCACGGATTATCCGAAAGACATCAAAGCGTTCTATATGCGCTTGAACGACGACAACAAAACGGTTCGCGCTATGGACGTTTTGGCACCAAGAATTGGAGAAATTATCGGTGGTTCTCAGCGAGAAGAACGGTTAGATGTACTCGAAAGAAGAATTGCAGAAATGGGACTGCCTCTTGAAGCCTACTGGTGGTATTTAGATTTGCGAAAATTCGGCAGTGCTCCACATTCAGGATTCGGTTTAGGGCTTGAAAGGCTGCTGATGTATGTCACGGGAATGAAAAACATCCGGGATGTAATCCCTTACTATCGAGTGCCTGGAAGTGCCGACTTTTGAGTGGCAATTTCGACTGTCATTTCAAGTTTTCGTCGAGAATTTGAAGAATTTCTTCTTTTTCACCAGGGTGACCTTTGAAGATTAGTTCGCCACCCTTGCCAAATATGATGACCGTCGGATAGGCTTCGACCCCCAAAGTTAGATTGACCGAATTGTCAGTATCTAGAAATACTGGATAGTTTTGAGTTTCCTTCTTCTCGAACTGCTCAACTACGGATCGCTTTTCGTTGGATAAGCCGACTACAAACAGCCCTTTTGAGCTATACTTTTTATGCAATTCCACGATGAAAGGCTTTGCCTCTATACATGGCCCGCACCAAGTTGCCCAGAAATCTATGAGAACTACTTTTCCGCGAAGTTCGCTAAGTTTTACTACTTTGCCTTTTTGATCGAGTGACTCAAACGAAAGGTTTGGAATCGGAGACGTACCACATCCAATGATTCCTACGGTCAACAAAAATAGGCAACACGATTTCCACATTACGAACCCCTCGGAACAAATTGAGACATCCAAGAACCAAATCCTTGCGGTGATCGGGTTTGAATGTAAAGCCGCCCTGGCCCTGAAAAATGAGCGACGTACCCTTCACCTGAAGTAAACGAACCAATCAAACTTTTTGTAGCCCTGCGAACTTCGAATTGCATGGAATCACTAAATGCTACGATGTGCCCCGTATCTACGATATAGGGCTGCCCAGGCTGCAAATCAACAGCATAGATCGCCCCAAAACAGGAAACAAGAACAAAACCTTGCCCCGACGCTCGCAACAGGAACAATCCTTCTCCGGCAAAAAAGTTTTTGAGATTAGATTTGGTTTCTAGTTCAACAGAAAGTTCACAAGCAAGAAAGCATCCGCTCGTAATCATCATGCCCGATGTAGAAAGCTGGACTGGAACAATGTCACCGAGCAATGTTGGGGCCAAGAGCAATTCGCCTGGGCCGTGGCTAGCAGTAAAAGTTGTCTGAAAAAGGCTTTCTCCCCCAAACAATCGTCCTATTGCTTTGCCGATTCCGCCATGCATTTTGGATTCCATAGTGACGGTCGGCGACATGCTGACCATCGCGCCGGATTCTGCGCGGATCGTGTCTCCGGGATCCATCATGAGGCGTGCGACTGAGAAGGAGGGCTGGTGAAGTATCTCGTATTTCATGGGTAGTAAGTCATTGTTGTACCCTTCTCGCTTCTTTTAAGAACATAGTTAGGGACGTTCTTTGGTACCCTGAACACCTATTGTCCCAATCCGTCGAGCTTGAAGTTTCGCATGAATTGACCGATGACAAGCCTGAAAATATCTCTCGAACGCTTTGGGCATTGGCTTGGCCGGCGGTTTTGCTGAACTCTCTTGGCGTTCTTAACAACCTTCTCGATTCCGCATTCATCGGCCATTTGCCTCGCGCCGCTTTAGTGGCTTATGGCGGAATCACGAATATCCAATTTCTTCTCTTTAGCCTTGCCATGGCAGTTGGGACGGCTTCAACAGCCCTTGTCAGTCGAGCCTATGGCGCGGGAGAACTTGGGGAGTTTCGGCGCTCTTGCAAGCAGTCGGTTATGGTTGCAATTGGCTGTGGTGTTGTGCTTGCCTTGCTCGGATTCTTAGCTGCTCCAGTAACTGCAAACTTGTTTCTGCCAAGTGGAGAAACCGAAGGGAAGCGGCTGATGATTCAGTTTCTGGGAATCTACGTTCTTGGGTTGCCAGCGATTTATATCATCCAATCGCTAGCAGGTTCGCTGCGCGGAATCGGCGACACTAAAAGCCCGATGGTGATTTCGGGAATTCAAATACTTTTGCACATTCTATTGAATTTCATCTTGATCTTTCCGCCGAGAATTGGCCCAGGGGGAATTGGAATTCCTGGATTCAACATGGGGCTGCTGGGTACGGCCACTGCTCTTTCGATTTCGGCCTGGATAAGCGCAATCGGATATCTCATATATTCTGGAAAGACTCCTCTCGGTTCGATGCTCAAATTGACCGTACCAATCATGTCGTATGTTCGCAGGATAGTGCGCATAGCGTTTCCTACGGCTGTTATGGCTGTCCTTCGCGTTGCTTCACTTGCGGTGTTCACGGTTGTACTGAAGTTCTCTTCGGATGCTGGAAACGCTGTTGCGGCGATGCGGCCAGGCTTTGCGATAGAGTCGGTAATGTTTATGCCGAGCTTTGGCCTTTCGATGGCGGTTTCCGCCCTAGTTGGACAGAGTTTGGGCATGAAACGCCCTGATCGAGCCGAGCGAATCACCTGGCTTGGGGCGCATCATGCGGCGCTTGTCACTGGGATGTTGAGCATCCCAATTTTCATTTTTGCACCACAAATTGCTGAACTGATGATTGTTGAAAAGCCGATCATCGCTCACCAAGCGACCGTGTTGCTTCGGTATCTTTGCATCACGGAAGTTGGATTTGCGTATGCCATGGTCATGCTCGGTGCCATGCAAGGTGCGGGCGATACGAAGACACCACTTTGGATCACGTTGTTTTCGTTATGGGGACTCAGAGTGCCATTGGCGGTCCTTTTGGCTTTGGGCACTGGGACCACCGTTGCGTTCGGAAACACGAATTGGACGCTGCCAATTGGGGTGGGTCTTGGGGCGGGCGGGGCTTGGATCGCGATGAGTGCGACGCAGTTTGTTCAAGGAATCTTGAGCATGATTTTGTTTAAGAAGGGGCGATGGAAGACGCAAAAGGTGTGATCTTGTCACTTTTTGGGGAATGCGACACCTGGGAATACCTCCGACCTATGAGGTCACTTCCAAATTCCGAATTAACCTAGAGTGCAGTCTCGACACTATG
This sequence comes from Armatimonadota bacterium, assembly GCA_031405735.1. Classification (GTDB taxonomy): domain Bacteria; phylum Armatimonadota; class Fimbriimonadia; order Fimbriimonadales; family Fimbriimonadaceae; genus JANNJE01. The sequence continues at coordinate 3,721 of JANNJE010000295.1, forward strand.
GAATAAGCAGAATGTGAATTCAGTTTCTACTACGCAGTCAGCACTTTCGCTAATTCAATTGGGAAATTCCAGGTTGTTAGACGCAACCCAGTATCTCGGTAGCGGGAACCCAGATCAAATGCTTGATGGCTTCGTTGCGTTGCAACAGGCAAAGAATTCTGTGCGAATGGCAACGGCTCTGATTCAATCGCAGCAAGAAATGGACGACGCGATTCTCGACATTTTCGCTTAACAACTTGCCGCAATAGGAAAATTGTAGATTCATTTGGTAAGCTAATCAAATGAACGGATCGGATGATTTGATAAGTGCTGTTCTTGTAGCGAACGAGTCCATCGCTTCGGCACTTGAAAAACCGTTCCGAGACGTAGGATTGAACTTCGGCACTTTCGAACTCCTGGCCGCCGTGCGTTCGGCACGCGGCCAATGTTCTCAAGCGCAACTGGCTTCACGACTTGGAATTCGGCCCGCCTCACTTTGCGAAGCCGTTCAGATCGCAACCAAAAAGGGATTAGTCGAGCAGGTCCCATCAGCCTCAGACAGGCGAGTAAAGAACGTTACCCTGACACTTAAAGGGGAGCAAGCAATGAAGAAAGCTGCACAAGCCTTGTCTTTCCTCGGTTCTAAAATTGAAGATAAGATTTCGAAACGTGATTTGGACGACGCTGTCAAGACGCTAGAAAGGATCGGAGAGATCATTTCACCTTCCGTTGATTAGGTGGCCTAAGATAATTCAGAACATTTGACGTACTTTTGGTGCGTTCTGTCCAAATCTTCCGTCTTGAAAGTTGTCGAAAAGGTGTGCCATGTTACGAGTAGTCGGAGTTCAACCACACGAATCTGAAGGCTTGGAGTTTGTGCTTCTTCAAAATCAAGGGCACATGCGCCTAATACTGCGCGGCCACGCAGTCTTTAGCGAGACTGCAATTACGGGTGGCGACATTCGCAATGCCGGCCACATATTTTCAGAGGACGAATCCATTGGCCCCGGCTTGTTTGTCATGCTCTCCACAGGTTGCGGCGAACCTCATTGGGGACGCACAAAAGACGGAGCGTACATCTTTCATACGTACATGAATCGCAATTCGTCAGTCTGGCTAAATTGTTCGGCACCCTTACATGTTTTAGGCGTTCAGCATACTTATATTGACCGCTCGTCTAAGATCGAGTACTTGGTCGCAAAGTAGTCAAGATTTCGAGTGTAGTGCGTTCATCGCTGCTTCCGTTCCGTCATTCAAAATCAGCTCTACGGCTTCGATGCCCAATCTGAGCATTCCTTCAACAGTTTGTCTTTCATCGGAATGGAAACTTCCTAAGACGTGGTCAATGGTGTCTTCCTTATCTACCCGGCCAATTCCAAGTTTGACTCTCGGATATTCTGTCGTCCCAAGCGAAGATATGATCGATTTATGCCCGTTGTGCCCACCTGCTGATCCTTCGATGCGAATTCGGACTCGTCCGACCGGCAAATCTGTATCATCGGCGAGGACGAGGCAGTGCTTAGTGTCCAGGCCGAATTGTTTCAGGAGCGGAGCAACTGCTTGCCCGCTCAGGTTCATATAAGTAAGCGGTTTCATGAGTGCGACGCCAATTCCGCAAACCTTCCCAATTCCAAATCGCGACCTATGCTTGCTTTGGTCAAGCTTGATCTTGTTGCTTGCCGCCAAAGTGTCTAGCAGTTCAAAGCCGATATTGTGCCTCGTACCCCTATATTCAGCCCCTGGATTCCCTAATCCGACGATCAGCCATTCGACAACTATCTGCTCCTTAGGGCGTCTGCGAAACATAATTTACCGTTGCGAACTCTCGATCCTCTGGGTTGCCGGAAGTCCAGCGTCGGGTGACAATTTACCCGTCAACATAAACCCAATCAAAGCCAACCCCAATACAATCCTGTACCAAACAAACACCATGGTGCTGTGATTTTTCAGAAATCTCATAAAGTAGGCAATGGTGGCATAGCCGACAACAAAAGAGAACACATTCGCTACCACGATCGGTACTAGATTTGTTCCCAACAGTTCTTTTCGATGTCCCAAAATCGAGTAAACGCCAGCACCAAAGACACTTGGGACAGAAAGCACAAACGCGTAGCGTGCCGAAGTCTCACGATCAAAGCCCGCAAAAAGCGCTCCAGCCAAAGTAGATCCGCTGCGGCTTGCGCCGGGAATCAGTGCCACTGCCTGCCACAACCCAACCCAGATGCCGTCCTTGATCGTTGCGGCAGAAATGGTTCTTGATCGCTTTCCAACACGTTCTGAAATCGCCAAAACCAATCCCATTATGATCAGCGCAAAGGCAATAATCCACAAAGATCTTGCTTGATTTTCGATGTTACTTTTCAGTAAGACGCCCAAGACTATGATGGGAATCGTGCCAAGAAATATCCCCCACCCAAGCCGGTATTCAGGAACATCGCGCTCTTGACCATGAAGCAAACCGCGAATCCAGCCAATGAGAATTGAAGATAGGTCTTGCCAAAAATAGACAAGTACAGCAACCAGCGTGCCCAATTGAATAGCGGCTGTAAAAGCTGCTCCCGGATCCGCCCAGCCAAAGACTGCCGGGACGATTCGAAGGTGCGCAGTGCTTGAAATTGGTAGCCACTCTGTGAGTCCTTGGATGACTCCGAGAACAACTGCTTGAATCAACTCCACATAGCCACCTTAGGCGATTCGACTCCCAAAAACTGAAGGACGACATTTCGAATTCGGGCTGCAGCCTGGCCATCACCATACGGGCTCGAGGCTTTCGCCATACGGTCGTATGCTTCTTGCGAATCGAGCAATTCGGCAGTTGCTGACAGAATACTCTCCGTCTCGGTCCCTACTAATCGCGCCGTACCTACCTCGACTCCTTCCGGCCTTTCCGTTGTGTCACGCAAGACGAGAATTGGCTTGCCAAATGCCGGAGCTTCTTCTTGAACACCGCCAGAATCTGTAAGAATCAAATGAGACCTCTTCATAAGCTGAACAAATCTAGAATAGTCTGGCGGTTCAATAAGAGCTACCCTATCGTGATTTCCCAAGGCACGATTGATCGTATCGCGAACTTGTGGATTCCTGTGCAGTGGCACAACGAGAAATGTATCGGAGTACTTGTCTAGGATCGTCCTCACCGCTTCAGCAATTCTCCTTTGAGGCTCACCCCAATTCTCTCGCCGATGCGTGGTTAGCAATAGAATCCGCTCTTTTCGGTCATCAAACGGCACTTCAGAGGATTGGCCAGCGATTTGAAGCACGGCGTCAATTCCTGTGTTTCCGGTCACGAAGATTTTGTTTGCGTCATGCCTTTCATCTATAAGATTTTTGGCTGCCCAAGATGTTGGCGCAAAATGGTGGGTTGCAATGAGGCTTGTCGTTCGCCGGTTAAACTCTTCTGGGAACGGGTTGTCAATGCCATCTGTGCGCAAGCCCGCTTCCACATGTCCAAATGGCAGTCGGCGATAGAAAGATCCCAAACTCGCGCAAAATGTGGTCGTTGTGTCGCCTTGCGCAATCACATAGTCGGGAGCGATGTCGCAAAACAGCTTGTCAAGCCCTTCTAGGCATCGTGTTGTTACTTCTGCAAGCGTTTGGCCATGACGCATAATCTCCAGGTCGTAATCAGCTTTGAGTCCAAATGAATCGAGAGCCTGATCCAGCATTTCTCGGTGCTGCCCGCTCGATACCAAAACGATCTCGCAAAGGTCGGGAAACTTCTTCAATTCAAGAACAACTGGAGCACTTTTGATCGCGTCCGGTCGCGTGCCTACAACGCAAACGATTCGGGGTTTAGCCATTGGTCTTAACCACCAGCATCAACAGAATCCCGCTCAAAGTTGCCGCAACAGCATATAGAATCAGCACTGTTTGCCGCTGGCTGTAGCCCTTTCCAAGCAAAGTGTGATGAACATGTCTTTTGTCAGCCACATAGATTGGTTGGCGAGCTAAAATTCGCCTCGTGACCACCACAAATGCGTCAAAAATAGGCACGCCAAAAGCCAAAATCGGAATCACTAGGGCGAACGCCGCCGCCACCTTTAGAGCACCCACAACGCTTAAACAGGCTAAGGAAAAACCCAATATGTATGCTCCGCCTGTTCCCATGATGATCTTGGCTGGATTGTAGTTGTGCCGCAGAAACCCAAGGGAGGCTCCTCCGATGGCAGCTGCCACTAGGGCAACTCTTGGTTGGCCGGAATAAGTAGCAATGATGGCGAGAGTTGTTGCCGAAATCGCGGCGATTCCTGCAGCAAGCCCATCAACGCCGTCAATCGTGTCCATGGTCTTCGTGACCACGAAAATGTAGATCGCGGTGATGGGTATTGCAAGCCACCAAACATGCAAATCAAGGTATTGCCCATCGGAGAATGGGATTCCGATTGAGTTGATTTGAATTCGGCCAGACTTGTCGAACAAGAACTGAATAACTATGCCAGCAACAAGTAAGACCAGTAGCTGGATTTTTGCGCTGTAATGAAAGAGGTCATCAAGCGCACCCGCAACGACCAGAACTCCGCCCACCAAAAAGATTCCGATCAGATACAGCGGAAACGGGTTTGATTTCGGATAGGCAAACGGAAGAATTGCTAATAGTGAAATCAGAATTCCCAGGAAGATCGCAATTCCTCCCCAACGTGGCAGAGGTTCAGTATGGATTCGACGACTATCGCGTGACGGATCGTCTACGGCACCCATTTTCACGGCGAGCTTTAGAATATAGGGCGTCAAGAGCATAGTGATTGCGAGCGCCACCATTCCCGTGAGAATCGGATATCGAAATCCTTCGAGAAATTTGCCCTGGGTAACGTCAGCGCCAGCAAGCCATGAAATCATGCAGGCTGCAGCTCCAATCGCTCCAATTTTCCCGATCTGTAAAGAAACACGTCTATATTTCCATCACGAAAGAGTTCCTTTGAAAACTCGTCCGGATAGTCCCCTTCATAAATGACGCGATTGATGCCCGCATTGATGATCATTTTTGCGCAGGCGTTGCAAGGTTGGCAGGCAACGTAAATTGACGCTCCTTCACACGCAATTCCAATTTTGGCTGCTTGTAGGAGCGCATTTTGTTCGGCATGAAGAGATCGAATGCAATGCCCAGCCCTCATGCACCCGTTTGGCCAATCGTTGTCTGGTCCGCCTTGCGGGCAGTGAGGAAGCCCAGCAGGAGCTCCGTTATAGCCTGTAGCAAGGATTCTCTTGTCGCGGACGATCACTGCCCCAACGGCACGTCGGGGGCAAGTGGCACGAGTGGAGACAAGCTTTGCGATCTCCATGAAGTATTCGTCCCAAGAGGGGCGCTGGTCCATATGATGAGATTATGGCTGGAAGGGCGGGAAATTGGGGAAGCCAATTCAATAAGACTAATAAGGCATATAGGTCGTATAAGTCTTATTTGACCCATAATTCCTATTGTTTTTCAAGCAACAGGGAGCGCCGTCAAATGTCTTTTCGTTTTCGGTGCTTCTTCTTCTCTCACAATTTCATGATACAGGGAATCTCTCTCCACAGGAATTCTCCCGGCTTCCAAGATCATCTCCTTCATCGAAGCTTCAGTTAGCTGCTGAGTCTTGTCGCCCCATTTTCCAGACTCATAAGTGATCTCGTATTCCTGCACCGTGCCATCGGCAACGTCCGCGCCATACCACAATGCCATCTGAGTTACCGGGATTGTGTTCATGATCCAGAAGCTCTTGATATGGTCGAAATTGTCTAGCAATAAGCGAGAAACTGCAATATTTCGAAGATCGCATTCGGCAGTCAACGGGGCGATATCTTCTAGCTCTGTCCCTTCAGGGTGGAAGGAGAGCGGCGTCATTGTGAGAAAATTGTTCGTTTCGTCTTGTAGCTCACGAAGCTGAATCAGGTGGTCTACTCTCTCTTCCTCCGTTTCGATGTGACCGTAGAGCATGGTTGCATATTGCTTCAAACCGAGCTTTGCAGCAATTCGCGCAACCTCTTTCCACTGCTCGCCGTTCAGCTTCTTTCCAAAAAGCTCATGATGAACTCGTTCGCTTAAAATCTCGATTCCACCGCCTGGAAGAGAATCCAGCCCAGCTTCAATGAGGTCTCGAAGGGCTTGTTCAATGGAAACTTTGCCAACCCTAGCGATTTCAACGATTTCAACAGCGGTAAACGCCTTTACATGGACGCCAGGCCGAGATTCCTTCACGGTTCTGACCAAATCCATGTAGTACGAATAGGGAAGTCGTGGATTGATTCCACCAACCATGTGGACTTCGGTGATCGGAATATCTTTGTGCCAATCCAGCCGCCGGTTCACTTCGGGCATGTCGTACTCGTAGGGTGTCGGTCCGCCCTTTTTTGCGTAAAAGCTACAGAACTTGCAGAATTTGTTGCAAATGTTGGTGTAGTTGATGTGCTGATTTCGAACCCAGTAGGTCTTCTTTCCGTGCTTTCTCTCCCGCACCAAATTCGCCATGAAACCAACAGCGGTTAGATTTGGCGTATTGTAAAGCCGAACTCCATCTTCAAAGCTAAGCCGTTCACCTGCTTCAACCTTTCGGTAGATGTCAATTAGATCTACGCCGACCGCTTTTTCAGGGGAAAGTTCAAGATAGGATTGCATTACAGTCTTAGGGTACCCGATGAGGTTTCAATGATCGTTGAAAGTTGGCTACGCTCCATCAGGCAGCGCAGGCAGCGCAGGCGGCCCAGAACCCCCACCAATCGCCAAAGCCCTCGGCTGCCAGACCCAGCCTTTGGTATTGCTGATCTCCACCTGTTCCCCACCAATTGCAGCAGCACCTCCCGGAACATACTCTGCCGCCGCCTCGCTCACGGCAATCCCCCCAGCGGGGGCGACTTTTTGCATGTGCGCGGCAATGTCAATCACCGAAGCGAAGTTGAGTTTGGTAATGTCTTCGCCAGCAGGGGCGTTAACCACTCCATAGTGGATTCCAGCCCGCAATACGATAGGGCTTCCAATTTTGTTCTTGAATGCGTTTAGCTCGACGATTCCGCTTTGCATGTATCTCGCGGCAGAATAGGCTTGCTGAGGATGCTCGAAGGCACAAGTGACGCCATCGCCTGCCGTCGAATGCACCTTTCCGCCGTACTTAGTCACAATCCACGAAACCCAATTGTGATACTCCGTAAAGGTGTATTCGACGCTTAGCGAGTCTGCATTTTGTTTGAGTTGAGTTGAGCCAACTACGTCCAAACTTAAAAAGGATATGGACTGCTCGCCTGATCTAAGCCGATCTTGAAGATCAACCAATTGACGAAGAAGGTCTTGCCGTTGGCGCTCGCCGCCACCCTCACCGTCAACACCGACTTCGCCGACGCG
>JANNJE010000296.1:0-7312 GCA_031405735.1 Armatimonadota bacterium
GATTGAAAACTCGCGAGAATACCGGCTCAAGCTTTATACATGCGTGTCATACTCAAAGGAGCTCGTGCAAACGATCACAGCCCCATTGGAGAAATAATGAACCGAATGCGGACAATGACAATGCTGGCCACTTGCCTTCTCACGGCCACTTCCTATGCTACATTTTTGGTCAATACTGATTTTGAATCGAGCATCAACACATTGGGAGCCGTAAACGGACAAGCTGCAAACGGACCGAATCCGTGGACTTCTTCCGGCGCAATGGTTGTAAATACCGGCCCAGTACTTGGTTCCCAGGCTCTGAATTACACATCCACTCTTGCTCCCGGGCAATTTGATCACCATTCCCGCGTGAATCTGACAATTTCGGGCGGAGTCACGATTCCCTCTGGATTTATTCTAAAGGCAAGTGTAGATGTTTATTCCGATCCCAATGAGCCTGCAAAATTGGCTGGCCTTTCTATGTGGTCCAACACTCATGCAAATGAGCATTCGATCTTTATGCTAGAAGGCGGATTTGCATTCGCGGGAGCCCGCCATGGCACTGGTCCCGTAGCTCCAATTCTGGGACATGTTTCTAACCCGCCCTACAGCGGTTGGCACACCATTTCTCTGCTCGTTACCCAAACTTCCGCCAACACGCTCACCACGACCTATCAATTGGATGGCAACAATTTCACTTACAACGGGGCTATTTATAACACTCACGTTGACACAATTGGCTTGCAAAACCAGGTTTTCGACTTTAGCCTTGTAACCTTGAATATGGGCCAGACTTCACAATCGGTGACTGGAATTTATGACAATTACCGCGTGGAACTTGTCCCAGAGCCGGGCACAATGATCGCTGCAATGTTCGGAATTGTGGGGCTACTCGGTCGTCGCCGACGACGACGCTAGTACGGGATTCGATCAGTGTCACAAACAAGCGTCGAGGCCGCTTATAAGTGTTTTTTTAGTTACTCTCATAGACGAAAAAAATCACCCAATTCTATCCCATGAAAGTGAATTGAACCAAGAATGCCTTTCGATAGCACCTGGCGTGAAATCCTCGAATATGCTCATTCAAAGCAATTTGATGCTGACTGGCTCCAAAGAATCAAAGGTCTCGCTCCCAAACTACAGTTCGACTGGCTGAATCGCTGTCTACAAGAATCATGAAGGGAGTACCTCTCAATCCAAGTAGTTTCACAAGTTCAGAATCTCTTTCTAGTCTGACTTTTGCAGATTCAAACGTAGCAACTGAAAAATGACCATACTTCTTTAAGTAATTTTGTTCGAGTGAGATCACATCGCTAATATTTGTCGGAGGCTGTTTGCCGACATATTCAATAAACTCTATTAAGCCGACATTAGATCGAGCGCATTCTGCGAAGAGTGCTAGTCGCCCCGCAAGCGGATGGGATGGAAGTGGAAAGTGACGGATTGATACTTGGTACTTTCCCGAACTAATCACTTTCTTCAACTTGGGGATAAGTTGATGGCAAGCAGTACATTGTAGGTCTGTGAAAACAACTAGCTTGATTCGATTGTTAGATTTCCCGATCAGCCGACTGTCATCCACTAGTTCAGTTAATGCCAACTTAGCTAGCGCTTCGACGTTGTGAGTCGCAAATATCTTCTTGGGATTATAAAGGCCATAGTAAGTTAGAATTACAAATACTGCAACAACAGACCCCATAAAAGTAACGGAAGCCTTAGGCTTTTCAACAGAAGGAATGTGCAAGAAGTAATTTAGTAAGCATGATACGATGGCTGACAATTGACAGTAAATACAGTTTATGCCAATAGTAAAATGGAGTATAGACAAGAAATACAAACTGGCAATCACACCGACAATTGCAAGCACCCTTATTACAGCAATAGGTACCACTTTCGTCGTCAATAGAACGATCATGCTCGCGTAATATGTCAGCCCTACTACAGAAATCGGCAAAACGCCAAACAATTTTGCTCGCGAATCAACTGCCAGAGCATTACAGTCTTGTAGACCGAAGCAAAATGCTGTATATCCAAGTAGATGTGCTGGTGCAATTAACAAAGTTATCGTCAATCCGAGGATAGCAGCTAACACTTGAATGGATGGAGCATATTCTGTGCTACGGTCGAATATCCGTAACCGAAACAACTTTAAGCTCACGGAACTGTTCCCTTAGATCGTAGTTCAGAAAGGAGCACGTCACGTGCTGCTTTCGGCCACTCTGAAAACGAAGAATAGCTTCCCATTAGATCCTGAATACCAGTTTCCTGCCGATCAGTGAGAATCGCCACATTGAGAAGTTCAATATCGAATTGTCCAACGGGACTTCGATACATTTGATGAGGTGGGACAAGTCCATATCGCGAATTCTGCGATAGGAATTTTTCAATCGCCTCTTGTTCCCCAATCGCATCTTGCAATGTGATCATTAGAGCCAAATCTTGCAGTTTAATAATAGGCCCCGTTGCATTAGCCGTACGTATTCCGTAATTGCAGTCGGTCCGCATTCTAAGGATTGCACCATTTGGTGATCCCAGAGGAAAAGTGTATGTACCAGCTTCAAGCTCGTCTCGCCAGCGAGCCTGATTCATCGGCTTGAGTGCTCCAGGATCGGAAAACATCCAAGCGTCCAAGAACTTCTTGGAGTCTCGGAGGGAAAGGTCGAAAGGCACCCCTCTCAAAACCGCGTCGTAGTTCTCTTGCGATAAGCTCCCAAGAATTGCAAGTAAATAATGGCGCGCCCAGACTTGCGGAGTATTCTCTCTTAAACTCGGAATCAATTTATTGAAGACCCAATCATCAAGACGGCTGTTCCGAATTTCTTCACCGGAATTAGCATGGCAAATGCTTAATTCTCGCAGAAATGAGCCGCCACTAAGTATTGAGCCCAATGCCTTGAGCAGTGGCTTTCGCAAGATTGAACTTAACTCAATTGGAGTCCAGTTACGGTTATAGGTTAGGCTCATTACCTCGTCAGACAGTCGAAGTTCAAAACCCAATAACTGTAGACGTTCTGTCATTACTTTGGTGCTAACTGAACCTGAACTCCTTAGGCAAAATTCTGTAACAGCATCTGGAATTGCACAAGCTATTTCTCGCTTTCCTGCAAAGGCTTGCAAAACTGGCTGAACAGCAATTTGAGCAGGATCGGGAAAGGGCAGCCTTTCCTTGACTGCAGAATCATACGTATCAGAAATTGCCTTTTGAGTAATAAATTTTGCTTCAACATTGATGCTGGGATCAACGGCGAAAGCTCTTAATGTTCGAGCATTTGGAAGGCCGCGGCCATATTCGCTAAGTAGCGCCCCTTTCGTATCATAGATTCGAATCAAGCCTGTTACAGTGCCGTCGAAGTGTCCAATAGCAAAAACTACCCTTCCAATCGGGTTGGCTGGGTCGAATAACCGAAGCGAGCTAATGTCTTCGGCACTCGTGGCCCTTGCAAGCGCTCGATTGAAAAGAAGCTGGTTGACACTCAGGTACAAGTTAAGTCCTTGCTCCTGTTGATTATTGATTCGTTTTTCTGCAGACGTCGGCTTATTTGAATAGATCACTGTTTCAAGCGGTCGTTGTCGAGTCACGACTTTAACATCGGTCGCCAGAACGAATTCGCTAAGAAGGCGGTGTGTAGGCGATTGCTTACGAAGATTGCCCGAATTCACATATTGATTCCATATCTCGTTAGCCCATGCTGTTGAGGTATGAGAACCGTCCAGTCTCCCAAGTTCCTTGCTGAGTCCAAGCATGTTGTCTAAAGCCGACTCATCGAAGGCAACCTGCATGGCTTTCTGTTGCTGAGAATCGAAAACAAGGCGGTATCCAGCATCAGTTTTAGAAACTTTGCAACTTGAAGCCAAAGCCAAAAGTTCTCTTGCTCGTGAAGGTGCTCCTTTCGTCCGAATCCAAACAGGAAGGTTCGATACTTTTGAATCTACTTTTAATTCTGTTCCATCGAGTTTTGCAATTGCGTGTGCAAGATTTGCAACCGTATCAAGTTCATTGAACTCCGTTTCGGAAGTCAAGATCAATACGGCCGCAATCAAGCTGATCATTTTGTCGGCCTAATCCTTTGGAGCAGGGCTGCACCAACAATTCGCGTGCGATCCATCTGGGTCCGTGCATTGGGAATACAGCCCCAATCCACAATTATGTAGAGTAGTTAAGACACTTATGAGTCATGGGATCCGATACGCATTGTATTAGACCCAAATTGCTCTCAGAGCGCGATGCTAAGGGCATCAAAGCAACCACTACGAGGGCAACGACAGCAAAATAGCGAACATTCTTCATAATTCACCTCATTGCAATCATAGCATAACAAAATCCATATTTGTACACTTTTAAACGATTGCGGGCTCCAAGTGCCTCTCAAAATTGAATTCAACGGCCAAAAACCTGACCACTATTCAATTCGAAAGTCCCTTTCAGATCGTCAAAGTAACGAGTCCGAACTTAGTAGACTAGCTTTCTCTTAGCGCAGTCAACCACTTGACCTTACTCTCTTGGGTATTACGAAAGCCAAAAACGGCGAATAAGCACACAAGTAGCAGTAATGCAATTACTGCAGCAAGAGAATGTCGAATATTCATATCTCTTTGATCCCTCCACCTCCCTTTCTATTGACCTACGCTGGTGCCACCCTCGTTGCAGGGTCGCTCCACGGACCGAACTCCCCGCCCCGCGCCGGGCGAACCCGCATCCAATACTGAATCCCCGAAGTCAGCCCCGTAATCGTGAACTCGCTCTGGGTCGAAACGGCGGAGCCCACCTGCTGGGTCAGGGCCGAATCGGTGAACCATTGCACCTCGTAGGTGGCGCCCTGGATCGCTTCCCAATCGAAGAAGATCGACTTGGCGGGGATGCCGTCGGAAACCCTTATGTCGGTGAGCTTCACGAGCGGCGGAATCGTGCCCGCGCCCTTGGGTGGCAGGCCGAAATTGGTCTTTTGGGCGCCGTCCGGCCCATAGAGGAAATCGGTCGCCTCGTCTATGGCCTGCATCACTGTCGTGCCGCTGTCGACGTTCGTGTCGCGCGTTTGGCGCTGAGTGGCAAGCGTGCCTTCGGTCGTCGCGATTTGGCCGAGCACGGTGTTGATGGCGGTGGCCGCCGCCGTGATGTTTGCGGGCGTGGGCGCGGTTGCGGGCCAAGCCGCTCCGGCCGCCGTGGCCGCCGCCGAAGCGGTGTTCAGTTGGTCTCGCAATTCGTCCGGTCGCGTTTTGATCCTTGGCATTTTTCGTCTAACTCCCCCGCCGCCACCGGTCAGAATGTCCCCATCGTCTCCATCTGGCATTGGTTTTGTGATTATAGCCCAAGATTTCTCGGATTCTGCAAGTTTTGGACCGCTCCAGGTTCAAATGAACCTAAATGGCAATCGTGGAAGGCAATTCTCGACTCGTAAATGGTCTTCCACGACTCGTAAATGGTCATTTTCGACTCGTATACAGGCTTCCACGAGTCGTGGAAAGGGATTCTCGACTCGCAAATGATCGTCTTTGCCTCGTAGATTGCTTTCCACGAGGCGAGGAAGGGGATTTTCGCGGGTCCCTCATGCCCGCAAATTCACTTCTCGATGGGAAATTTAATGAGGAATTTGTCTACATCCCCCTTTGTGAGTTCACCTTTCTTGATAAGTGCATTGGCGATCAGCTTCAAAAGATCTGAGTTTGCCATTAGCAGGCGGTCGGCCTCCGCACAGAAAACGTCGATCAGAAAATACTTTTCAGTTGTCGTCAAACATTGCTTCGCCAAGTTCAGCTTCTCGTTAATGTTGTTCGCCGCCAACGTGGCATTGATCGCATCTTGTCCACCTCTTCCACAGATTGTTCGGCCCGAGAACTTCTCGCGCTTGCGCGATTGCTCGGCGACATGTCCCGCGACGGCAACGACTCCGTTGCTGACATCATTTTTGGTATATCCACTTATCCATTCGACTCTCGGCCTGTCGATAACGGTGGCAAGTTTTAGTTCGCGTCCCTTCGCGATTCCGACAACAACGTGTCCGGCTTCGTGATAGGCGTGGTCTTTCGACCAGGCAACGGCTTTCGGTTGGGCTTTCTTTTGCATGGAACAGTTGTCGTGTTGGTTGGATTGGCCGGATTGTACTGCTAGAATCATCTCATGGACGAAGGTTTTCGAACATATGTTGAGTCGTTCCATCCCCAATTTGAGCGATTACTGACGACGGGTGGCCTTGGCAGGTTTTTGCCACCTCTCGTAAACGAATCGGGTGGCACAGACAGGCGAGGAACGAGTTTGTCAGTGATTTCCCAGAGTTCTTTACATGGACAAACATTCTTTTCCTATTCTAGCTCAAGTCCAGTTATAAAACGAAGAATGCCTGAAAAAGCGCCGACATGGTCGGACGCGGTCCCAAATGTTTTATCTAAACTTAACTCTCTCTCAGCGGCATTCCAAGGCCTTTGAGTAAAGCTCTTGCCTCGGCATCATTATTCGCAGTCGTGCAAATTACGATATCCATTCCGCGGATTCTGTCGAATGTATCGTAAGGAATCTCTGGAAAAACCAACTGCTCTTTTAAGCCTAAAGCGTAATTGCCTCGGCCATCGAACGAGTTTGGATTAACACCTTGAAAGTCACGAATTCGAGGGAGAACAACCGTATTCAGCTTGTCCAAAAAGTGGAGTGCGCGATCGCCACGAAGAGTGACCATGCATCCGACTGGAACACCTTCTCGAAGCTTAAAGTTCGAAATAGCCTTTTTTGCCTTGGTGACCACAGGCTTTTGCCCTGCAATGAGTGTCATGTCTCGAATGGAGTTTTCGAGGTGCTTGTCATCAATTCCCGTTCCCATGTTGATAACGATCTTGGACAGCTTAGGAATCTGCATGGCTGACGTATAGCCAAATTGCTCTTTAAGCTTGGCCATCACCTGTTCCCTATAAACTGTTTTCAAGCGCGGGCTGGGCAGCGCTCCTTGTGTTCCTTTTTCTTTATCTTTTCTTGCCATTTTGTTTTCCTAATAATCTGATTGCTGACCAGATTCCTTTTGGGAGTTTTTGGGAGTGCGCCGACCATGTCGGCGCTGTGACTCAACTCCACTTAAAACACATTTTGAAATTTTAGAAAAGCGCCGACAGGGTCGGCGCACTCCCAAATTACTTATCTATATTCGGCGTATCCTTCAAAACTGTTCCGGACCTCTTCGCATAACGAACGATCTTGCCGTTGTCACCCATTTTTCGGCCGATCCTGGTTGGAACGTTCGTTTTTGGGTCTAAGAGCATCAGATTGCTGAGCTGAATCGGAGCAGGCAATTTGATTCGAGCCGATTTCTCGCCTTGAAACTTTGCTTTCTTATGCTTGATTACAGCG
>JANNJE010000297.1:0-1274 GCA_031405735.1 Armatimonadota bacterium
GGTCGCGCGCAGTCTGCGGTTCGAGTCTTTTTTATGCCTCAAACAAACACCCCCAACGGATTTGGCAACTTAAACCTGCCTGACCGAATTTGTCAAACGCTGAACCGACTCCAGTTCCACACTCCAACCCCAATCCAAGCCAAAGCGATACCCGTAGGCATGGATGGTAGCGACCTCATTGGAATTGCAAAAACCGGCACCGGCAAAACGCTCGCTTTTGGAATTCCCATCGCGGTGCGGCTCAAGCCTGGCTTGACAGCCTTAGTTTTAGTACCTACGCGAGAACTTGCAATCCAAGTTCAAGAGAACCTAACCCAACTTGGCTTGCGAACGGCTTGCGTCATTGGCGGTGCGCCGATGCATCGTCAAGTTCGCGAACTTCGTTCAAATCCAGCCGTAATCGTTGCGACACCTGGCCGCTTGATTGACCATTTGAACCAGCGAACCACAAATTTGAATCGGGTTTCCATCGTCGTTCTGGATGAAGCTGATCGAATGTTCGACATGGGATTTGCCCCGGCTGTCCGAAATATCCTTGACCAAATTCCTGCTGGAAGGCAGACGATGATGTTCTCCGCAACCATGCCGAAGGAAATCTGCGACCTTGCCAACGAGCAGTTAGTGAATCCTGTTCGAGTCGAAATCGAACCTGCCGGTACGATTACGGACAATGTCGCCCAAGAAGTGTGGACTGTTCCTTTCGAACAAAAACAAGCCACGCTTGAGCACATTTTGTACGAGCACAAAGGCTCGATCTTAGTATTCACACGTACTCGGCACGGCGCACGAAAGCTCGCGAAGTCAATTCGAGTTCTAGGGTTCTCTGCCGACGAAATCCACTCGGATCGAACGCTTAACCAGCGACAAAGCGCGATGTACAGCTTCAAAACAGGAGCGATTCGAATTCTCGTTGCAACAGATATCGCGGCACGAGGAATTGATGTCAAGGAAATCGGCCTGGTCCTAAATTTCGATGTTCCTGAAAACCCTGAGGACTATATTCACCGAATTGGCAGAACGGGCCGTGCGGGATCTTCGGGCAGGGCAATAACCCTCGCGACACCTCAACAGCACCGCGATATCAAGGACATTGAACGGCTTCTGAAAGCCCCATTGCCACGATTCAATGCGAGCGGTATTGCTGAGAAGCCGAGAGTTGAAGAGTCTTCTGATCGGCGTCCGAACCGAAATTCGCGAAACGATCGCCAGGACTCGAGGCCAGCCATCAGAACCGAACGAGTTGAAACAACCCAGAATCCGGTTCAACAGCCAGT
>JANNJE010000298.1:0-6154 GCA_031405735.1 Armatimonadota bacterium
TGTGGATTGTGGATTGATCTGAGTGCTTGCCAACCTCTTGCAAACGACCAGCAACTGACAACAAATTCCACACTTTGGGATCGAATTTGATAGATTCAACGTTATGTCATAATAGAGTCTCCGAGAAAAGATTTCGTTGACCGATTTTATGGCCAATCAGACCCCTCAATCAAGAACACTTTGGCGCCGAATTTTGGGCGGCACGTGGTATGGATTTGTTTGTGTTCTCGCACTAGGAATGGGCTCAATTTCAGGTTGGGCAAACTTTGATCCAACCTTGCGGGCGATTATCCTTGATCAAGCCGGAATCCGAAAAGTAGAACCGAAAACAGTCTTTAATTCGACTGAAATGACCCTTCTTGTCCTGGGTTGCGACGAAGACCGATATTACAGGGGAATCAAAGTTTTGAACGATGCGGCAAGAAGCGACATGATGCTAATTGTCAAACTCGACTTTGAAAACAACCGAGTAGGCGGCGTTTCAATTCCTCGCGATTTATGGGTTTCCCATCCCGGCTATCGGGGCCACAAGATCAACGCTTACCACGCAATCGGGGGGCCAGATCTAACAAAGTCTGTTGTAGAAAATCTGCTTGATGTGAAAATTGACCGTGTTCTCGTTTTGAACTATAAAGCCTTTCAAAACATGATTGACCTCGTTGGCGGCGTTTCTGTCTATGTTGGCAAAAAGATGGACTACGACGATAACGCTGGCGATCTGCATATTCATTTGACTCCCGGTCGACACACTCTTTCTGGAGTGGACGCAATGGGGTTCATTCGCTTTCGTAAGTCCGACAGCGATTTTTCAAGAATCGAACGACAACGAGATTTGATGCTGTCGTTCAAACAGTCCGTCATGTCACAACCTGCAATTCTTCCAGCAGTAGTCAAAAAGGCAACTGAATTATTCGGTGGAGCGCTCCAGCCGGATGAAGTCGCCGCCCTCAGTTCGTTCATGCGGAAGATCGGAAGCGACAATGTGAAAATGGGCACTTTGCCAGTATTTGAAGGAAGCGGAACAAACCTGAATCTTGATGGCGCATTACTCCAAAAATCCCTTGAAGATCACTACCTAAAGCCTAAGCAAACGTTTCCTCCCGACATCCAAGCGAGTTCTAATCGGTGATCTTCTTAATGGCGGATTCCTACGACGCCTCGGAAACTGAAGAGCGCCCAAGGTCAACTTACGTCGGTAAAAAGGATTGGAAGATCCTTGTGATTTTCCTAATTCCACTTTCCATCGTAATTTGGATGCTCTATTCAAAGCAGCTGAAGTTGGCGCACGAAGCCATTTGCGATCAAAACTTAGCCCAAATTCAAAAAGCGATGGGCGTTTATCAGGAAACGAACAACGGCCGCTTCCCTCCTGCCTTTGTAGAAAACCCGGATCATCAACCAATGATGATTCAATCAGGAAAGGTCGAAGCGCCTTACACCTGGATATCATTGATTCAACCAGGTTTCGAATCAAGAGCGAGTTTTGTTTGCCCAAGTGCATTGCCAGAAGAATTTGCTTCGAACTTGCATCCAGAAAAGAAAGACGAAGTAATCAATTCGACCTATGGAATGTATTTGCCCCGTTCGGGTTGGCCGGAGTCTTTGCTTCAGAATTCGGAACAGGCAATTCTCGTGGCTGAAACAAGCAATCATGGCTCTAATTCAACTTTCGATCCCAAGCCCTATTCCGGGGCACCAGACGGCTTTGTTATCGGTTGGAGTGATGGCAATATAGAAATGACGGACGATTGCCAATGGGTAACTCGACTTGCATTTCAAGAAACTACGAATGGCAAATTTCTCGAAATGGGGCCTGCACGGCATGAAACGCGAATCCATGTATTGTTCGCTTCGGGACGTAGGGGGCGAATTCAGTCAGGAGATGCAAAGATCGAAAGGCTTGGTGCGCAAAGCACAGGCTTCTGGGCAGATCGTTAAGTTGGCAGTTAGCAGTAGGCGGTCGTCAGTGGGCAGTTAGCAGTCATAATCCAAGAAACAACAACCAACAACCAACAACCAACAACCAACAACTGACAACTGACAACAGATAACCGATAACCGAATACCAAATGCCGACCTTCACTTTGCGTCCAAAAAGCCGAGTTCACGCAAACTAACCGACCGATTGAAGCCAATGATCACGTGGTCCAAAACCTGAATATCGAGCTGTTTTCCAAGTTCGCAAAGTTTCTTTGTAATTGAAATGTCTTCCGGACTCGGATCGGGGTCGCCAGAAGGGTGATTGTGGGCAAGAATGATGTTGCATGCTCCTTCCCGAATTGCCTCACGAAACACCTCTCTCGGACCCACAATCGAGGTTGTCAGAGTGCCGATATGAATCGTAGACCATTTTATGAGAGTGTTTTTTGCGTCAAGCATCACGATTACAAAGTGCTCTTGTTTTTCGTTCTGCAGATGTCTGAGCAGGTGTGCGACATCCGCTGCAGCCATCACCGAGGCGCGGTCGCCTTTGCCTGATTGATTCGTTCTTCTACCGAGTTCGAGCCAAGCCAAACATCGAAAAATCTCTAAGTCTTCGAGTCCTGAGAACTGCTGAAGCCTTTCGCGAGAAAGGTCAGTAATTGCATGGATGCCGCCTAAGCTCCGAGCCAAATCTCTTCCTCGGATTTCAGCATCGACTAAGTCGTTTTCATCGCGACACAGGCCAATGGCCAGGAGGTCGGGGGCGGCAGCACCAGGCCAACCTTGAACTGAGACGCGAACAATCGGAGAATCCAAATCCATGTGAATCTGGTTATTCGACACTTGAACTCGGTTTCCCTTCTAATCATCCAAGGAAACAGCTACGAAACAGGTAATGATGGATAGCTGCATGTTCAAAAACAAAAAGAGCCCCCAAATAGGGGGCCATTTTTTGTGAGAGAGAGAGTTAATTCTTTCTTCGGTGTGCAAGAGCCACGATCCCGATACCAAGAGCAAGCATTGTTGCTGGCTCTGGCACGATGTCGTAACGATGACCCTGCAGGTCAACGTGCTGATCCCATGCTGTTGGAACAGCTCCTGTCAGCGAGTCAACGGCAGTATCGGCACCACCACCTGTTGTTATCGCATCAAATATGATGCTGTCGCCAAAGGCAAGACCGAGATCAGCTAGGTTTGAATTCAAAGTCACCATCATTCCGGGACCGTTAATCGTGTTCGTAACGGTCGTGGTAATGCCCCATGAGCCTGTATAAGTCCAATTCTGCTGGTTATTCGAAGCAGCATCAACCCAAGAACCAATAAACGCACTCGAACCACCGACAAGTCCATACTTTCGGGCCCATGGATTGTTTTCGAAACCCATGTCCAATGTTCCGGCACCTACTTTGCGAGCGATTACATTGTATTTGCCCCAGTTTGTAGCTACTGGATCGCCATTTAGCGAAAATGCAAACGAAATCGTCGTTGCCGTGTTTGTTACTTCTACTTGAGTGATGTCTATGTGAGGAAATGGATTCCCAGGAACACCAACATCTCCAGTTGGATCTGTAAAAATGTCCGCCTGCGATGCGCTGGCAACAGCCAGCATTGAAATTAAAGCAATCTTCTTCATAATTTTAGCCCTCCGAGCCTCAGTGCCACTTCCTATAAGGCACGATTAATATCTATGATACTCTAGGTTTTTGAAGGGTGAATACGAATTCACGAGAACTAGTGAAATTACTTGTTGGCCCTGAAATGCAAGGCAACGGTGATTGCTTCGCTTTTCACTCTTCGATCGCCAGATGGTTACTTTGAAGTCAATTTGAAGAAGGAGCCTGAAAAGGCGAAATTTGAACCGTGAATACGCATTCTAAGTTCAAAACCTATAACAATGTGTAATGTATCGTTGGAACCAGACCAGGCTTCGGGAACAGCAGAGCGCTTGCAAATCCATACTTTTTTTCACACTTTCCGCTCCCGTTTCACTTTCCAAACTCCACTTATTGCCAAAAGTTTCCGTCTCGAAGACGCAAACCAGCAAATCGTTCGTCTTGATATCAGCAACCATGAAAAACACACTCTTTATGCGATTAGGAATTGCAGTTGTCTTTGGAGCTGCAATCTCTACGATCGTGCTTTCACAACTAGGCGATTCGGGACGTCAGCAATCAAATTCTGTTGGAGTTTCATCGCTCCTAGGCAACGATTCGTTACAATCGGGTGATAGGCGATTTCGACCAGTAGCTATAGCCATCGTAAATGAAGCGGCAAATGAAAGCCGCGTAGCGACAAAAAAGGGCGGAACTGTAATCAGCGAAACAGTCCTTACTGACTATTTCCAAAAGTACATTTACAAGATTCCTGCTTCTCGAACCGGCCAATTTCCAGTTCGGCCATTGACTCCTGCCGAGGCACTTTTCTTAGAGGAGCTCTTTTCAAATGAACTTGGACGAGGCGCCGAAGTCACCATCTCTCAAAATGGCATTAATGGCGGCGTTGCACCAAAAGACATCTCCATGAAGGCGAATGAGTTGAGAGCAAGGGCAAGAGCACGAGGAACTCAGCTAAGTCAGTGGTACGAAACAGGCGCAAAAGAAATCGGCGCGGGGAAGTGATTGTCACCTGACAACATAGAAGCGAAGCATGCTCAGGCACGCTTTGGACTTGCGCTTTTCCTGTCGGTGACGTTGTTGCTAGCTACTTATTCAGCTTTGGCTGGCTTTTCAGATGCTCTTGCTTTTGTCAGAAAGGATGATCGAGCACTTACGCCTCCAAGTGGCAAATTAGCATCACTTTCCCAGTTATTGCCCTCTGGGACTAGTTACGGCTTTTACGCGCCGCAGGTCTCCAGCGAATTTCGACTCAGAATGCGCCTTGGCGAAGCAGCGACTGGGATTGTAAGAGACGTAAAGATTGATCTTGGCCCTGAAACATCCCTGCTCGTTTCATCGCTTAGCAGCACGTCCCAAAACAGCGAAGTGGCGAAAACTATTGCTGCATCGTTCGCCTCTTACGGCTTTACTCGAGACAGGATGGCAGATTCGGCTGAAGTAACAATAGAAGTCGAGATAATGGCGCCCTTAAGCGAGGCGACTTCTCGAAAATCGGAGTGGGTAACTCTTACCAAGTTCCTTTTCAAAAGGTAGCTGTGCCACTCACCTTTATCAGTCGCTGTCTTTCTGCAATTTGCGTCCTGATCATGCTTCTGTGGTCACGTGATTTGTTCACGATGGTCGGCACTCGGGGACTAATGGACCCAAACCTAGCTGCAAGTCTTACCGAAGTTTTGCCTCTTTCGATTTACAATTGGATCTCGTTTGATTCTTCGAAAGCCGACTCCGCAATCCTAATATTGATCAACTCTATCGCGCTCACAGGTGCCGTCCTGTTTTGGAAACCCAGATCTGTCTTGGCTTCAATTGTCCTTTATCTTACGTTTGTTTGCTTTAAGCACACCGTGGCACTTTTTGCATACGGTGTCTATGAATTCATTCAACTTGGATTGTTCTACATCATGGTTGCTAACGTAGCGGCGCATGTTTTTCGCAAGTCAGAAGTGGAAGCTTTGAAGGCAGAACGGTTGATAGGTTGGTTCTTTCGAATTCATATTGCTATGGCATATGTTTTTGCGGGCGCCTGCAAGGCAATTGGCCCGCAATGGTGGAATGGAGAATCAATATGGCGATCGCTTTCTCGCTCAGATTCAACTGGCCAGAGGTGGTTCAATTTCGAATGGACTGGGCAATTTCCCATCCTGTTGCAAATCATTGGAATCTCCGTTTTTCTGCTGGAACTGACGTATCCTCTTGCTTTCATTCGGCGATTGCGCCCATACGTTGTCAGCGGCATGATTCTGATGCACTTTGGAACAATAGTAACCCAAGGGCTCACGATTTTTGGCATTACAATGATCTCGCTAAATGCTTATTTTTGGTTTGAGTCAAAAGAACTGGACTCACGAGCCGCTGGTACTCCTGACCCAAATGCCTTAGCGGATTCAAATACCAGCGATTAACATTGCGATTTCGCATCTTTTGATTGCAGTTCCCAACGTCAAGAAATAGAGAGAACTGCAAAGTAACTAATTGGAAGAAGCCGATTTTAGACTTAGTCGAATTAGCACTGCTTGTAAAACTTTGATTGCGGTTCGAAACTCTGAAAGCGAGAGATATTCATTTGGCGTGTGATCCAGCGCGGAATCCCCAGGGCCGTATGCACAAATAGGACA
>JANNJE010000299.1:0-9572 GCA_031405735.1 Armatimonadota bacterium
GTGGGTCAAGCGAGATTTGGAGCAATACCAGTCCACCAAACCATGTCCGATTTGCAATGGGCAAAGACTGAAGCCAGAAACGTTAAGCGTGAGGCTACCTTCGCCCGGACTCCCTCCCCAACCCCTCCCTCATCCTCGTTCCTCGGATAAGGGAGGGGCTAAAAAGCCCCTCTCCCTTCATGGGAAAGGGAGTGTGAACGAAGAGAACTCGGGTGAGGGTGTCCAATTGCAAGGCACTTCCATCGCCACAATTTCCTCAATGTCGGTAGACACCGCGCAGGAATACTTTGAAGCCCTACCCAAGCTTTTGAGTTCAAGACAAATGGTGATTGGCGAGAGGGCGGTAAAAGAAATTTCCGAACGACTCACCTTTCTCAAAGATGTTGGACTTGGTTATTTGACCCTTGACAGAAACGCTCGAACATTGGCTGGAGGCGAAGCGCAGAGAATCCGTCTTGCCACGCAGATCGGCTCAGGTTTGATGGGGTGCCTATACATTCTCGATGAGCCGAGCATAGGATTGCATCAACGGGACAACCGCAAACTGATTGAAACCCTCCAGCGATTGCGCGATTTGGGCAATACGGTCATTGTTGTCGAGCACGACGAAGAAACGATGCGCGCTGCAGACTGGCTGATTGACATCGGCCCAGGAGCAGGAGAGCATGGCGGGGAAGTCATAAATGAAGGACCGCTTGAACTGTTTTTGAAGTCAAAAGTGGGGACAGCGAGGTGGCTGAACGGTTCGAAGAGGATTGAAATTCCTGTTGAGAGGAGAAAGCCGTATTCGCCCTGTCCGGTGATTGTGCAACTCAGTAAGGAACTAATGGCGGCGGAATCGAAATCAGATTACGGTGGGAACGGGATCGAGGCAAAGAGTAAGTCCAAAGGTAAGGGTCTGAAGGCGAAGGCCTGACGCCCCTTGGTTGTGGCGGCTTTTGGAGCACCCTGGCAAGCTGAACCTCCCCTTTCTTTGGTTCAAATCGTTAGTAACCAAACAACCTCAAAAACCCTCCATCCCCAACCCCTTCCTCCCATTTCACAAAAATTCCAAGCTCAAGAAATGGGAGGAAGGGGCTTTCGCGAATTTGCAGGCTTCAGTCCGCATTCCTTTGAATGCTTGCATTTTTGCATCGTTATTGTTACATTATGAGTAACTATAATAGAGCAACATGAATCCAACTCCTGAATTCAAACAATGTCCACAATGCCAACATGCTGCTTCGGTTCAAGCGGTGTCATGCATCCATTGCGGACATCAGTTTTCAACTCAGTTCGTCAACCCATTGAATCAGACGCAGCTGATGTACGGCCAGCAACGGCATCCAGCGATCAGCGATGCGGCTTCCAAGAAACTGGCTGCGGGTTTATGTGGGATTCTAATTAGCGGATTGGCAGTGCATAAGTTCATTCTTGGGTATACGACCACGGCGATCATTCAGATTGTGCTTACGTTTGTAACTTGTGGCCTTTTCGGGATCGTCGGGATTATCGAGGGAATTATCTATCTGACTAAGTCAGACGAAGAGTTCTATCACACATACATCGCCAGCAAGAAAGAATGGTTCTAAAGCCCAGTTACACTCTTGATGCAGCGAGGGGCTTGACTAGTGCGAGGGCCTGCGCCAAATCTTCGATCAAGTCTTTTGCATCTTCGATTCCTACGCTGAGACGAATCAAAGTCGGCTGAATTCCCCTCTCGATTCGTTCTTCCTCCGTCATTGCCCCGTGAGACATGACTCTTGGCGCACCGATGAGCGATTCGACTCCGCCAAGACTTTCTGCCATTTGAAATATTTTCGTGTTTTCGCAAACTCTGCGTGTGTCTTCCCATGTTCCTTTAACTTCAAAGGAAACCATTCCCGAAAAACCCTTTGGCATCTGCCTCTTAGCGACTTCGTGGTCCGGGTGCCCGGGCAATCCTGGATAGTAAACGCACTCTACATTCGGTTGCTTTTCAAGCCATTCGGCGACTGCTTGCGCATTTTCGCAATGCTGTCTCATTCGTACAGCCAAAGTCTTTAGACCCCTAAGGGATAACCAGCAATCAAAGGGACTGGGACATGCGCCAGTAGTCTTGATGTACTCGAAAAGCTGAAGATGGGTATCGGGATTGTTTGTCAGTGCTGCGCCGCCAATCACATCGCTATGGCCGGAAATATACTTCGTCGTCGAATGAATTATGATGTCTGCACCTAAGTCGAGCGCCGTAACCAAATAAGGCGAGGCAAAAGTGTTGTCGAAGACGACAGTTAATCCGTATTCGTGGGCAATTCGAGAAATGGCCTCAATATCGTTCACTCGCAACTTCGGGTTTGTCGGCGTTTCAAAAATCAGCATTTTTGATGTCGGCTGAATCGCTCTCCGAATGCTTTCCGGATCATTCGCATCAAATTCGGTGCAAGAAATGCCTTGCTTCGGCAAGACCGTATTCACAAGGCGATGCGTTCCACCATAGATATCCTGAGCCATGAGCAGGTGATCGCCTTGCTCTAGGAGCGCGAATGCAGCGGTCACGGCCGCCATTCCGCTTGAATAAACTACGCAGTGCTCTGCGTTTTCCAAACTAGCCAAGACAGCTTCAAGGTTTGTTCGGTTTGGGTTAGAAACTCTCGTGTAATCATGAGGCGGAATTTCGTCCAAATTGTCAAAGAGAAACGTCGTGGACTGAACGATCGGATTTACAACCGCTGAAGTGTTGAACCGCGGATTCTGAGAGACTCTCAATGCTTTTGTGCTGAAACGCATAGTATTAGTGTATCCTACGTTTTCGTCAATTCGTAATAACATTTTGTGAAATGAGCCAGTTCTCCAAATAAACGAAAGACAACTAGGGTTGATCAGACAGCATGCGCTAATAATATTAGGAAAAATCCAGATTGTCTCGTCTGCGTAGTCGCAATGGGAACTTCTTCACTTCGACATAAATGGGACAGCTTTCCAAGGGCACTACTCTTGGAACTCAATTTGGCCGCTCTTCACTTTCCAATCATTTCCAAAATACCCTGCTGCGGCAACTCCTTTAGTTCCATTTGTAAGCATGGAGGGGCGCATAGCAATTAAATCCGGAAATCCCGCACCGGAAACAAAAATCGGCATTCGGTCGCAAAGCCTCATTCCAACTTCGCCCGTTCCACCGATTACACCTACCGATGCGATTTGGCTGTCCTTCCTTGGCAAAATAAACGCGGCGGAAATGTCGTAGCTGTCCATTCTTCGTTCTCCAACTCTAAAAAGGCCCTGACGAATCTCAACATCTGGGTTTGAAATGAGCTTGTTGTATGCCGAATTCGTATCTGAACTGCCATAGAGCAGAACGTTTCGATCTCGAAATTTCCGAGGGTCAAACTCAGAATCGGGCACAACATCCACCGAGCCGTTTCCGCGATAGTAAAAAGTTTCAGCATCAAAAATCGCCTTAGCTCTGGACCAACGTTTCGCTTCCGGAGAGCCGCCTGTTCCATAGACGAAGACAATCCTATTTCGGAATACATCCTTGAATCCACCAGACCTGGAGGGGTTCTTGTCAGCCAACTCTACCGAAGGAATCTGCTGCCACTTCTCTCGCTTTTGAATGACAACTTCGGTCCGTACCCTCGCGATTTCTACCTCATTTCCATCAATGAACAAACGTGTAGGAGTTATCGGCATATCAGCCCGTCGGAGTCTTAATGTTCGTACATTTGAGGTCGTTCCAATGATCGAATTGGCGGACTGATTGTAGTCGAGAAGCACTCTTGAAGGCTCAAAGGAGCGTTCTTGCTGCACAATGGTCGCCCAATGGCAATCTGCTGAAATGCCGGGGCTGATTGTTGTGAAGTCCAAGTGATTCACGTTTGATGATTGCGGTATCTGAATTTTTCGGAACCAATCGAACATCGGCTTCCAATCCACACAATCTGCACCAGTTTCAGGCGAAACGTCCCACCAATGCCCTGCGCCACCCTGTTCATGCCACTGCAAATTTGGATGATCTTTCAACTCAGTTCGCATTTGCCGGGCTTGCGCGACCGGCACATTGTCGTCGGCGTCGCCATGCAGAACATAGACCGCTTGCTGGAAGAAATTCGACTTCAGATGCAATGTTTGGCTTGCATTTGTAGCTCTGAGAAGCATGGATTCCATTGGAGTCGGATTCGCGTAGGTGACGCCTCCAGCATAGGTAAAAAAGCTGATCCAGCCAGCACTTGGCCCGATAGCGGCGAATTTGTCAGGATAGTGCGCTCCGATCTGCCAAGTTCCGTGCCCACCCATCGAATGGCCCGTTAGATAGATTCTTTTTGGATTCGGTTTGAATCGCTTTTGAGCATCTGCGAGCACTTCAAGTGCATCTATGCGGCCAATATCTTCCCAATCAAAGCCGAACGGCCTACGGTTTGTTGCAGCTACTAGATTCGCCCAGTCTTTTTGCCCGTACGCCTCTGCTTGCCCCATTCCTTCGACTCCTGCGCCGTGAAGAGAAAGAATGAGCGATTGACCAGGTGCGTTAGAAGTTGAAGGCTGAATGCCGTAATATTGGACGCTGCCGTCGTTTTGGGAAATGAAAGTGCGTTTGTGGCTTTCCGAACTGTTTCGTTGTCGAAGAGTAAGTTCCTTCTGGTCTTTTGTTGACGCATTCACCTTTAGCTGAAGTTGATAAGTTTGTGTGTGTACACGCGGAAGAAAGACCGCAACTTTCCTGAACGAAAATGCTGGAATTCGTGGAAGTGGGGAGCTAAATGTGTGCCCTTTTCCAATCTCAATCGAACACTTTGCCTTGGTAAGGTCAATTGAAGTCGCATTTCGTACCACTATTCCCGCCGGAAGCGACGTTAATCCGCCTTCAAAAATTTCCTCAAGTGACAATGCTTCGCCTTCAATACTGTCGGGCACTGTCGCGTCTCGAAAGTCAAGCACAATTGGTTCCACGACATGTTCAAGAGTCGCCCGAAACCCACCCCTGCCAACAGCAAACAACAGGTCGTTCTTGCCTTTGTGCAATTGGATCGGAAGAGTCAAATACCCAAAAGAATATGGATCGCCTGCCCTTGGCTCCTTATTGACGTAAACCATCGAAGCACCGGTCGCATTGAGCCAAACTGCCTTGTCTTTATCCGAATCAACTTGAAACGACAGGTATCCACCTCGTGTTGCTGGACCCGAGTGGTTGCCATTCGCATCCGCCTTCGATGCCGTCCAAGTCTGGTCGCCAACCTTGGCATCAGCCGTAGGAATGACCCACTCCCCTGCTACTATTAGTGCTTCAATCGGATCAATTCGGACTGGGGAACGCCGGTTTGCTGGCGTGCGAATTCCCAGACCATCAGTGAGGAGAGTCGTATTCAGTTGAGTTGGACATGCAACTAATGTTAAAAGAAGGCTTAGAACCGCCATAGTTTATGATCTTATCACGATGGCGAGGCTTCAGAGTCGCATGCAAGCCAAATTGATGTGAAGGGATGGCATAATGAACGTTAGCAAAAGGGTTCATCTGTGGCACATCATATTATTTGCGGTTTAGGACAAGTTGGAATTCGGGTTGTGGAGTTAATGCTTCGCCTCGGAGAAGAGGTAACTGTTGTCACTCTCAACGCGAGGGAAGAATACGTTTTACTAGCCGAAGAATGGGGCGCTCGCGTGATCATCGGCGATGCGAGGTCAGACAAGCAGATCATAGAAGCCGGCATTATGACCTCAGAGTCAATTCTTCCTGTGACTGAAAACGACTTGTCAAATATTGAGATTGCACTAGACGCGAATCGCTTGAATCCAGATATTCACATTGTCATACGCTTATTTGACCAAAGCTTGGCTCGTCGGCTAGAAAATTCTTTTGGAATTCGAAAAGCGCTTGCCATGTCAACTCTTGCCGCACCAGCGTTTGCCACGGCTGCATTTGGCGAAACAATTCGTGGCTCGTTTAGCTGGAACAAGCTCACATATATTATTGGAGAATTGCCTGGTTCAGAGCAACTGAAAAAAGCTGCGGACTTGAACAAAGCGTGTCTAATTCGCTCGACCAGCAATACGGATTCTTTGTATCAGCCAACACCTGAAATTTGCAGCCGGGGTCATCAAGCCGTCGAGGTCGTTTGCGGACAAGACGATTTTCTGAAATTTGGAACGACATCATCGGAAACCATTTTGACGACACGATTACGTAGCGAAGTGCCAAGGGCGAGGTCAAAATCTGTGTTTTCAACTGCGAAGGAGATTTGGTGGAACGCACCGCCTCTCCTCAAAACAGTAGCATTGGTCATCTTTTCGCTAGCGATTCTCAGTATTTTCGTGTTTTGGCTTTTCAAGCCAGAAATAAAGACCCCCGTTGATGCCATATATTTCGTTGTTACTACTTTGACAACGACTGGATATGGCGACTACAACGGAATGAATGATGCCATTTGGATGAAATTATTCATCTGCTTTGTGATGCTTGTTGGCTCTGCTGCAATCGCAACAATGTATTCCATCGTGACCGATTTTGTAGTTTCTACGAGGTTTGATCAAATGCTGGGAAAGAAGCGGGTCGCATCGGATGACCATGTGATCGTTGTTGGACTTAGCAACGTTGGTTACAGAACCGTTGCAGAACTTCGGCAAATGGGTGCCGATGTGGTTTCTGTTGACCTGGAAGCTACATCGCAGTACCGCGAATTGCTCGACCGGAACACTCCTTATATCGCAGGCGACGCACGAGACCCGCACACCCTTACGGAAGCTGGAATTGATCGAGCGACCGCAATTATTACGACAACGGACGACGACGCGATGAATCTTTCAATCGCATTGACAGCTAAGGCAATGAATCCAGCGGTGCGAACGGTGTGCCGGCTCTTTGAGCCTGAATTTGCCAAGAAAGTACAAAAGTCTTTGAATGTCAATTCCGCAATGAGCGCGACGAGAATCGCCGCCCCGACTTTTGTCGGTTCAGTGCTTGTTCCAGATTCAATTTTCTGCTGCGTAGTTGGCGAGCGTTTTGTGGTTGTTCGCCCTGCTAAATCGAACCCAAATCCGCACCCGTTGGCAAAATGTTCGTGGATAGCTTTTGATCATGAAGATGGCGGGCTCCGCTTTGACTTGATTCCGC
Source organism: Armatimonadota bacterium (assembly GCA_031405735.1). Classification (GTDB taxonomy): domain Bacteria; phylum Armatimonadota; class Fimbriimonadia; order Fimbriimonadales; family Fimbriimonadaceae; genus JANNJE01. Next base: position 7,067 of record JANNJE010000299.1, read on the forward strand.
TTAAGGATTTTTGAGGTCGAGAAGCACCAGCATCCCTATTGAGATGAACAGATTTTTGCTTTTCGCTCGTTCTCAATTCACTTAGCTGCTACAGCCGCCGCCGCCGCAACCTCCACCATCTCCCCCAGAGTCGCCAGCCTGAGAATCCCCGCTTCCCGAATCGCCGTCACCGTGTCCATCGGATTGCGAGTGAGTTCCTGTTCCGCCGCTTCCGCCGCATGAAGAATACGTGGCACCCGTGTTTTGAGAGTCCTTTCTGTCTTGGGCAGGATCATTGGGATTGGCAGGATCAATTGCCGAGTCGCGATTGCCAAGCATGAACATCGCAATCATTCCTCCGACTAAAATCACACCAATACCTGTTAGCACCAAGATGATCGTCGAAGTTGAACCCGAAGTCTGAGCTAAGAACGGCGTGCAGCCCACTCCAAGTCCAAGAATTGCAACTATCGACGCACCTCCGATCGCCCAACGGCGAAAGGACATTTTTGAAATCGTCCAAGTATCACTTCGCACAGGTTTCGAGAACGGTTGAACATTCGGCCAAATGTCCGAAGGCGGATCCTGTTCAAAGTGCTTTCTGTAGCTGTCGAGAGTCTGAGCGTACCAATCAGCATGTTTCTGATCCTCTTTCTTGCCGCCCTTTGTGGGGTGGTGGTGCAAAGGGCTTGGCAAGATTTCTCTTGTCAATCTGTTCCAATAGGACTCGGTGTAAAGCAAATGGAGATGCCAAGCTTCGTCAACGATTTTGCTTGGAGAAACTGGATGGCCCGCTGCCATTGCAAGAAACACAAACCTGCGATACTCCTCGATTACGCGGTTCGCAAATCCTGTAGACCAACTGTTGTCTCTCGCAAGCCGCTTCGCGAAGGTCAGGTCAGAAGGACCGCCATCAATATCAAAATTCTTAATCGCTATCCAAAGTGAATTGAGATTGCCAGAACTTTTGGTTTCCACAACTTTGGGACGAGGGTTCAGCTTCAAAAGACGCCTAGCTTTCAGTCCCTACCTGTGGCTCCTACGCCACTTTTTGTTACTTTCGAGAACTCCCGCTACCAATTACGGTTCGAATACCGGTAACTTCGGTCACAGTATGAAAAAACTTGCTATCACGGTCTTTCTGTGCACATCGGTAGTCGCCATGTCGCAGCAGCGGTTACGATTGATGCCTGGCTATCTTCGCTACACGAATGTCCCTGTCGAGCTTGAAAGGGCAGCGAAAATCGCTCGCTTAAGCGTTACTTGGAATGCAGATGGCAAAGCATTTTTCTATTCCCAGGATAGCAAAAGGTTCAAATTTGACATTGCCTCGGGCAAGGCGGTTGAAACGACGGAAGAAGCGAAGCCCGAGGCTCCAACCAATGTCCGACGTACAGGCTTTGGAAGGGGTCAGCAGCCAGGACAGCTAGACTCGCCAGACAGCAAGTGGCAGATCAAATATAAGTCGCGAAATGTGATTCTGGTGGACAAGTCTACGAATTCTGAATCGCCGATAACGACCGACGCGACGGATGCCAATCGTCTCGACTATGGCTCAGTCACCTGGACATACAATGAGGAATTGAGCCAGCGTTCGGCGTTTTGGTGGTCGCCAGATAGTTCAAAAGTTGCATTCTATAGGTTCGATGAAAGCAAGATTCCAGACTATTTTTTGACGACAAATGCGGGCGGGTTCACAAACGGACTGCTGGTCGAACCTTATCCAAAAGCAGGTGCTGATAACGCTCCAACTGAAGTCTTTGTGTACGATATAGCTTCAAAAAAGCTATCGCAGATTGATGTAAGAGATGGCAAGCCGTTTATCAACGACGCGATCGGCCACTATGTATACAATGTTGACTGGGTTGCTCCCGGCGACCTTCGATTTCAACGGGCGAATCGCAGGCAAAACATTATTGAATGGTGTACAGCGAACCCGGAATCGGGCAAAGTTCGGGTTATCGTCCGAGAAGAAAACCCAGGCGGGTGGTGCGATACGAATCCCTCACCAAGATTTCTGGCAGATCAAAAGCGGTTTTTCTGGATATCTCAGCGGAACGGATATCGAAACTTTTACCTCTACGATATATCGGGCAAGCTGCATTCAACGACCACAAAAAATTTGTTTGAATGTGAATCCATTGTAAAGATAGATGAAAAACGAAATCTGATTTGGTACACAGGCCGAGGTGGTCCAAATCCGCACAAATTGCAACTCTACAGAACAAAATTTGATGGAACCAACAATACCTGTTTGACAGATCAAGCTCTGAATCACTCAGTGCAGCTTTCTCCAACTGGCGACCACTTTGTGGATACGGCGGACGCTCTCGATGTTCCACCCTCAGTAAGGCTGATTGACTCGCAGGGAAAAGTTGTCACAACCCTAGCCACAAGCGATTTGAAGGAGTTCAAGCAAATGGGCGGTCAAGGTGCAGAACGAATCACTTTCAAATCTGCAGATGGCAAATACGACCTTTATGGAAGACTTTACAAGCCTTCGAATTTCGATCCGGCGAAGAAATAT
>JANNJE010000300.1:0-6437 GCA_031405735.1 Armatimonadota bacterium
AAACAGCATGGGTTTGGTGGTTGGGGCGTTCAGAGCGGGTCACCACCGAATTATCACTTTTGCCAGCATGGCGTCAATTACCGATTGATGGATATATTGCCTTTCGATACTTGTTCGAAATCGCTTGGTCGCTCCTTGGCGTGCATGGCCGCAAAGTATTACCTCTACGGTTGGAGTGAACCATCGGAGTCCGAAGTTGCCTTCACTCGGCCACACAAATGCCGTTTCCGAGTGTTTCATTTCAGAGGCAACTTTTTGCATCCATTCTGAAGCAGGTTCTGAATCAAGAAGGCAGACTCCGGCGGGGTTGCCTTCAAAAGGGCGTTCTGCAAAGGCGTCAACTACATAAATTGGAGCGGGCATAGCGAAAGACTACCGCCAAATTGACTTTGGGAGTGCGCGGGCTTGAACGTTGTCAGTTGTCAGTTGTCAGTTGTCAGTTGTCGTTCAATTGAGGATAGGGTATTGCGTTTAGGTTGCGTGTCTTCAAATTCTGACCAACACTCACTGACAACCGATAACCGATAACAATTGTTCACACACGAACGGACCCGAACCAACCCTAACAAACCCGAACTAAAACTAGTTCGGCAAAGCGAGCCCAAAAGCCTGCAGCCATTCTCGGAGCTTCTTGATTCGAGTTGGATTGTCTGTTGGCAATACGAACGGCCGGCCCCTGGCATCAACGATGATTCCAACGGTTCCGCCTTCTAGCTTCGCAGAGCCAGGCTTTCCCTTTCCAAACCCAACGTCAAAGTTCTTGGTCGGCTCGATATTGACTTGCTTGAATTCATCCAGTCCACAGGGAATGACAACCAATTCGCCAAATTTGACTGCTTGATTAATTCCGTCGCCAGAAATTGTAACGACTAATTCGCCGTCCTTCGCAGTCCCAACGGGCGAAATGCAGTGGCCGCACTTTACGATGCAATCGTATTCAAAAACCTGTCTCGCGGCTTCATAGAGGTGCTCACTCAGTACGCCGAGGTGAGGCATCATGAAAATGGAGTCTACGGTTAGCATCGTAATGCCTTCTGGCTGATATGCGTCCATCATCATTAATGAAGATTGGGCGCGTTCAGGAGCATGGGACAAAACCCCTCCAGAACCAATCACCATGTGCAAGTCCATCATTTTGACCAAAGTGCTTCCAGATGCACTTTGATCGAAAATTTGTCCAATATCGCGTTGCTGTTGAGAACCCGTAAGTCCCCTGGCAAGGGACTTATGGTGGTCGAACGCTAATCGTAAAGCCTCACGAGCAACAGCGTGTTCGATCAGCAAATCTTCGTAAGTCTGCGGAATCGTCGTCGGCCGAATCATCTTGTTTCGTAGGCGATTTCGAACTTCAGCGGGGTCAATTTCAAAAGGCAGCCAACGGACAATATTTGTGATGCCTGCTTCCTTCAAGACGTTGCAAATTGAATACGACATCCCCAGATTTGCTGAAACAGTGCGATTGTATACGCTTCCGAACACCGAGAAAACGTCCGTTGTTGCCCCACCGATATCAACTCCAAGAACGTTGATTCTCTCTTGGTCAGCATACGACTTCATTAGCTTTCCAACCGCATTTGGAGTTGCCATAACCTCTTCGCTGGTCCATTCCAAAAGCTTGCTGTAGCCTGGAGCTTGCTGCATTACGTGCTCCAAAAACATTTCATGAATTTCATCTCGGGCAGGATCAAGATTTTCGCGTTCCAGCGTAGGGCGCAGATTGTCAACGACTTTAAGTTCGATTTTGCCTTGTAGGACTTTTTCAACGTCGCTTGAAGCGTCCTTGTTTCCAGCGTAGATGACGGGCAATTTCATGTCGCCAAAGCGCGGCTTTGGGTCGGCGCGAAGTACGACTTCAGCCATTTCGATTAGATGAGATTTTGTGCCTCCATCGGTTCCGCCGGACATCAAAATGATGTCAGGGCGAAGCTGCCGGAGCCTTTCGACCTTTTGATAATCCTTCCTCCCATCGTCAATTGCCAAGGTATCCATCAAAATTGCGCCTGCGCCCAGTGCTGCACGTTCCGCGGATTCGGCAGACATCGCCTTAACGACTCCCGCAACCATCATTTGGAGGCCGCCACCTGCTGAGGAGGTTGAAACGTACATGTCGGATCCATCGTTTTCGCCGCCACGAGGTTCAAGTTCTTTGCCCTGTTTGAATCGCTTCCAAACCTTTCCGTCTTTGATCAATCTTCGACGGGCTACTTTGAATCCCTCAATCTCAGGAACTGCTGATTCGGTAATTTCCTCTAGTTCAGTTACGGCGTTGAGAACGCCCATCGTAACGTCTTCAAACGGTTTTTCTACCGTCGTCGGAGCTTCGCCACGAGCCACAAGGCGATAGTTGCCTTGCGGATTTTGTTCGATGAGGATGGCTTTAGTGGTCGTGGAGCCGCAGTCGGTCGCTACAATTCGCTTAATATCGGACATGATTCTTGCAGATTATGGCTGAAACGTTGTCATTTGAACTTAGCACAGAGAGCGACGCCTCATCTGGCTATAATGAATCAAATATTGGACGGAGGCTCGGATTGGCAGGCGTTACATTTCAAAACATATCAAAAGTATTTGGCAAAGATGTTCGGGCAGTTGATGATCTGAATTTGAGCATTAATGACCAAGAATTCATGGTTTTGGTCGGCCCGTCAGGTTGCGGAAAGACAACTGCATTGCGAATGATTGCGGGACTGGAAGAGGCTACCGGTGGAGACATTCTGATTGGCGAACGTCGCGTCAACGATGTGGCTCCAAAAGACCGAGACATCGCTATGGTTTTCCAGAATTACGCTCTCTATCCCCACATGAACGTGTATGACAACATCGCTTTTGGGCTTCGATTACGCGAACTGAAAGGATTCTTCTGGCAAATCTCCCACATGTCCGATGCGCGAAATGTCAAACAAGACATTGACAAACGAGTTCGTGAGACCGCCACAATGCTCGGAATTGAACAACTTCTGGATCGAAAGCCGAAACAACTTTCCGGTGGTCAAAGGCAACGAGTTGCCTTGGGTCGTGCAATCGTTCGGAAGCCAAAAGTGTTTTTGATGGATGAGCCGCTTTCAAACCTAGATGCGAAACTCAGAACTCAAACGCGAGCCGAACTGATTCGTCTCCATAGAGATTTAGGCATAACGACAATTTATGTAACTCATGACCAAGTCGAGGCAATGACCATGGGGCAGCGAATAGCTGTCATGAACAATGGCGTGCTTCAACAATGCGATACACCTGACAACGTGTACAGTAGACCGGTAAATAAATTTGTAGCAGGATTCATTGGTTCTCCACCAATGAACTTTGTCGAAGCCACAATTGAAGGAAAGAGAGTTGCAGGCAATGGGATTTCAATTGGATTGCCTGATGGCCATGCGGCACTGTCATCGCACGCAGGCAAACAGGTGGTCTTGGGGATTCGCGCGGAATCAATCTTCTCTTCGGCGACCGCTTCCCTGATCAAGAAGGGCGAAGCCAATTTCTTCTCAGCCACCGTAGATGTTCTCGAACCTTTGGGGCATCAGTACGTCGCCTATCTAAAAGCAGGGGAAACATCATTAATTGCAACGCTTGATAACAGTTCCAAGCTCAAGGTTGATGATACAGTAGAGTTTCTGGTCGCGCTCGATGAAGTTCATATCTTCGATCCAGAAACCGAACTGGCCATCCGCTAATGACCCATAGCTGTCCACTTAACGGTTATAGGCTACTTCTTCACGTAAAGTTGACTTTTCAAAGCTGCCTCTTTTTCACGCGGAGGAAGCAAAGTTTCGCTGTTCGTGCCTCGAATTTCTGCAAGCATGTCACGTGATTCATTGCTGTTTTTCTCACGCAACGACCGCAAAGCACTTGAAAGCATGGCAGAAACAACTTAAGTGAACCGCTATGCGCAAAGGACCTGAAGCAATCGTGTTGCTGATCTCAGCAATTCCAGTTGCGCTGATTGAATCCGGCGTTCCGCCATTAGGAGCAAACGTCAATTTCGCCGATTCTGCACTTAAGCAATCTCCCAAGAAATTCGCCCCGATTCGAAATCACGTAGCCTAATGAATCATGCAATACCTTAAGGTAATTTGTACCGTTGATGGTGCCGATCGAACCCTTGTACTTGACCAAATGGGATTTACCATTTCAAAATGAACCCAATCATACTTCTTCGTTTGAACCAAGGTTGAAACCAAGATTTGAAAATTCTCGGCTAGAGGTGGAAATTTGACGACTGACGACTTGTTAACCCGTTGCATTGCGGAAAACCAACGATTGAAAGTAGAGGCTCAAAATGCTGTTTCTCAGCTAACGAAAGAGCAATCGAATCAGCCAATGCCAAATGGTGATTGGAGCGTTGCGCGAGTTTTGAAACATATGATTCTTGCCAATGCAAAGTATCTTGAGATTTTGCCACCCCTGGTTGAGGCAGCGAATGCTGGCAGTCCTGACGTGAAGCACACTTGGTTTGGGAAAGCCCTAATAAAGATTGCAGGACCGAATGGCAACGTTTCGCCACCTGCTCAAATGGTGCCCGAAGACGTCGTTTACGAAAAGTTAATACATGACGAATGGGTTGTTCAGCAAAATACAGCAATTGAACTCATGCAACGAGCAGTCGGCAAAAACACGAACCTGCTGAGGTTCAAGAATCCATTCGTAAGACTTTTCACGATGAATGCGTCTGACGCCTTTGCGATCATGACAACGCACACGGATCGGCATGTGCAACAAATTCAGCAAAGAGCAACTATTGTTACTTCAAATTGAACATAAGTAATGCAAAAAATTATGCAGTTCAAAAAGTTAACTGTTTTCTTCCGAATCAGTCCAGATTAACGGAATTCGTGCCGAAAATTGACTTGTAACGATTCTTGGTGCACTATTTTGCGTGAGTCTAGAAGCCAACCACTACTGATTGGAACTGTTGCAATCTTTTTTGCAGCAGTTACTGTGATAGTTTCATTCTCCGACTCTTCCAAAACAGATTCTTCGAAGGTCAATCTTTTGTATTTTGTGACAGGTGCTTGTTTTTTGTGGATGGTTATTGTGGCCATCTCGAAGATTCAGAAAGCGAGAAGGCAGTCTGGAACCATACGTGAAGTTGATGACTTGCTTCAACAGATTTCAATCCAGAAAACCGAGCGAAATGAGTCCGAGGGGGCCGATGGGCACGTTCCCATAGAAGACTCGGAAATGAAAGAAGCTTTCGAAAGTATGACTGAGGTTTCGGAAAATTCTAACGCATCCAGAAATCTCTACGAAATTGCTGCCCGAAGATTTGAAGAACTGTTTGCCGGTGTGCCAGTAGCGTGCTTTACCTGCGACAGTTCTGGCACGATATTTGAATGGAACCGATGTGCTGAGGAATTGTGGGGCGTGCCTGCATACGACATTTTGCACAAAAAACTTCATCCGTTTGTCTGCACGCCAGAATCCGAAAAATTGGTCGGCAATCTACTTTCAAGGGTGTTTGAAGGCGAGGTCACGGAACAACTTGAAATCCAAACAAAAAATGTCACCGGAAAACTACTTTGGGCGTTTGTCTATGTTTTTCCCTTGCGCAGTCATGAAGGGAACATTACCGGCGCAGTGTGGGCATTTGTAGATAATACGGAGAGAAAAAAACAGGCAGACCTAGTTTCCGAGAGCGAAGCAAGATTTCGGAATTGTATTGAATGGATGCAAAACGGCGTACTGGTTTTGGAGAACGACGGCTCTGTCTCAATCTGCAATTTGAGGGCTGCCGAAACTCTAGGTTGGAGTGTTGAAAACATCCTAAGCAAAAAATTCCGATTTAAGCACCTCTGCCCTGTCCGGCAAAACGACGAGGCCGTAGACGATGAAGATTGTCCGGTGACTCTATCCCTTCGAGACGGAAAAACTTTTAGAGATGAAATTCTTGGACTAAAGCGAGAAAATGGCAGCACCGTTTGGGTAAGCCTAAATTCGTCTCCCATAATTGGTTCGGAAGGGAACAATAGGATCGTTATCAGTTTTGTTGATATCACCCAGGATTTAGAAAATAAGAAGACGATTGAAAATCACATGGTCGTCATTTCGAAATATAGCCTTCAGTTGGAAGATCAAACGAAGGCACTTGCCAGAGCGAACAAAATGCTAAGCGAGATGGCGTCAACAGATGGCTTGACGGGACTTAAGAACCATCGTTCATTTCAGGAATTCTTGGAGCGAGAATTTCAAAATGCAAAGCGTCACAACACCGCGCTATCGCTTATCATTCTAGATGTTGATCACTTCAAGATGTTCAACGACACATATGGGCATCCGGCGGGCGATGAAGTATTGATAGAAGTTGGCAGGTTGCTTGAATCATGTGCTCGAATATCAGATTTGGTGGCTCGATATGGGGGCGAAGAATTCGTGATGGTGCTACCGAGTTCAGATCGCGCGGGAGTCATGGTTGTGGCCGAGCGGATTCGATTGGCAATACA
>JANNJE010000301.1:0-4680 GCA_031405735.1 Armatimonadota bacterium
CGCTCCGGGTTAAAGGGATTTATAGCGAGGCCAAAGGCTCCCCACGAACGATTTCGTTTACAGGGAATAATACATCCGGCCCGTTTTATTTGAATTCAAGTCAATTAGTTCCAGGTTCAGAACAGGTTGAAGTTGACGGCCAACCCATGCGAATTGTGGAAGATTACGTGATTCGATATGAGTACGGCGAGATCACTTTCGTCAACCGGATCATCAGTCCAACAAGCACGATTGTCATCAGTTTTGAGGCTTACGGTTTTAACTCTTCTCGAGGCACGATTCAAGGCGTCGGAGCGACATACGACCTGGGCAAGCTCGGAAGAATTGGCGTGACGGGGATGCGCCAACTTACGGGCACGAGTGGCGCATTGAGCACTCGAAGCGAGCTGTTTCAAGGCGCAGGTGCTCCTTCAACCCCATACTTTTTGCAATTTGAACCTTTGCGAAGCCGACCGATTCGCGTGCTGCTCAACGGATCGGAACAAACGGAGAACGTTCATTTTCGATTTGATTTGGACAACCCAACGATCTTCTTTTTTCTATTTTTCGTACCTACAACCGCAACAATCGAGGTCATTTACACGCCAACGCCAACGTCAACCGTAGATGGCGATCGGGAAGTGATCGGTTTGGATTATTCGATCCGTTTAGGTTCGGGGCCGAAAGCAATGAGTGCCCCCGGCCAAACAGATATTGCCCCAAAATCAAAATCTTCCGGCGGCGAAATTCGTGTGTACCAGGCCAAGGGAAGCTTGAAAAACGAAATCAACCCTATGAGCGGAATCGCGAAGGGAATTGACGTTCGTTACGATTGGGGCGATTACAGATTTCGCGCGTCAACCCGAGACGTTCCGGCGACTTATGTCAGCGTCGAATCTCGCGGATTCAATCGAAACGAAAAGGCGACAGACGCCACTCTTTCCTATGAAAGAAACGGGTTAACCGCTGAGGTTACGGGCGGAGCAAGCCAGGTGATCACCCAGCGAGTTGGATCGGGCGGCGAACCGATCTTTTCGACCGCAGACTTGAAACGCGCCAACGCCAGTTTTGGCTACAACAAAATTGTCGGCGAGCCATGGCGGCTCGACCTAACGCACTTGGATTCGGAAACCAGCCTCGGCAAAACTAGGCTTGATTCGGCGTCGGTAAGCACCAGCCGTTTTATTGGACCGGTACAGATTCGGGTTGCGTTTGACACGCAAGTGGGATCTGCACCGTTAACAGAAGGCAGTTCGACCGTTCAAAAAAACATTGGGTTGAATACTTTCAAAATCGAATCAACCTATAACCCCAACAAGATTTGGAGCTTTGGTTTGCGGGCTGGCCTGAGCCACGTTCGAGCCGGGGATGAGTCTGGCATGGGGCAAGACTACTCCTTTGTCAGCACCTTCCAGCCATCTTCAAGGCTTTCGGTGAATCTGACGTACGCCAAGAGCGACGCTGGGCAGCTCGCTCTACTTTCGGGCCTTCAAACCGGATGGGGATTGGGCTACAACGGTAACGGATTTAGCGGCGGGATCGGCACGAATTTTGAAGTCGGGGTGACGAATGCTAACATCCTTTCTCTTCGCACCAATTACGAGGCCAGCGAGAATTTGACAATTTTTGCGTTGCTTGATCAAACGGAATTGACTGGATCGTATTCTTCGAATTCAAAGACAAATCGCTACGACATTGGTGTGGATTGGGCAGCTTCTGAAAACACGAGATTTGGCTTCAGCATCAACCAATCGCAGACCGAGTTTATTGATTCTCCGATTCGTTCTAACTCGACTAGCCTGAGCGCAAACATGTCCGCCCGTCCTGGAAAGAGGTGGAGCGTTTCCAGCGCGGTTAGCTACCTTTTGGCGGGAGGAACGAGCGATTTCGCGCAGAACAACGTTGGATTTGACTTTGCGATAGGCTACAACCTCAGCCAAAAACAAAGGCTTCAGGCCATTTACCGGTTCGGTCATTCCACGGGCTTTTTGCCTCAAGACGACGAAGGATTTGAGTTTTCTCACATTTATCAGCTGTGGTCAGGCGTCTCGCTTGTCAGCTCTTACAAGTATCGTAACGTGGTGAATCTGGACGGGAATCCAAGCGGGATGTACAAGTCGAGCGGGTTTGATTTGGAGTTGAGGATCGGGTTTTAGGTAATCCGTTGTGGCAATTGGAGCGAGCAAGAATTTCCCTTTGGCGTGAACTTCGAACATAAGGGAAGGATGCTTTATGCTTCCGGGCGCACGATCTTTGTTAGGCGACTTTTTTGTGGAGTTGAGAATCGCGTTTTGACAAGTAGTATGCGTATTGAATAGATACGGAACGATTCGATCCGCTTGATTGGAAGTCGTACTTCGAACTGAACAAGGTAACGGAAATGAATTCACCGCTCGTGTTTTGCTAGACGATTGTTATCCAAGCTAGTGAATCTAACTTGATAGCAGAGTCGGCAGGATATGTTCGTAGTATTTTTTGGGCACTCTCTGTCCTCTTCAGTCTAAGTAAGGAACATGCGTCATGACAGTAACAACAAAACGAGAAAACTTACAATTGAGGTGCCTATCTGTCATCTTGGCCTTAACAGGACTATGTACGGGAGCAATGGCTCAAAAACAACGGTGGGTCACTCAAGCTCCACTTCCAACACACAACCACTTGAACACCTGCTTCATGACAGATTCAGAGCACATATTTGTGGGAGGATTCAACGGCACTTTGCTGTCATCAACGAACGGCGGGCAAACTTGGCAAACGAAGCACCAACGACTCCAAGGGGCTGACGCCTTCTATCAAATCTCGTTCTCGAGCCCGCTAAATGGCGTTGCATTTAGCTCTGATGCTCAAAACCTGAGAACGACTGATGGCGGTAATACATGGACCCCTATTGCAGGCCTTACAGCTCAGCTACGAGAAATGGAATGGGTGTCTGCAACCACTGGCTTTGCAGGTGGTATCGGCGCTTTGTTCAAAACAACAAACGGCGGAGCCAGTTTTACATTGGTGTCTTGGTCACCCAATTGTCCCTATATCTGGGGAATGGCATTCAAAGACGGAAATATTGGAATGGCCGGCGGAGGCTTTCAATCGGCCGAAAACGGGATATTCAAAACCACAAATGGAGGCGCAACATGGACAAGAAAGTATACAGGGGACTGCAACACCTTTTTGCACATGTCTGGAACAGTTTGGATATCAGTTGATCGGGCGACAATGTTACGTAGTATTGACGACGGCGAAACCTGGAGTCCAATCGGCACCGCAGAATATGGATTCGGACAGTTGGTCAAAGTCGGAAATAGCGGGCGCCTTGCTGGCATTAGCGTTTATGGAGCCGTGTCAGTTTCTGACAACGGAGGAGTTAGCTGGACGACAACCTTGCTACCAATCGGCAATGTCGGCGTGGGTGAATGGGATATTCATTTTGCCGATAATCTGAATGGTGTTGTTAGCGGTCAAGGCGGGACCATCTACTTGACTCACGATGGCGGACTCAATTGGCAACGAGTCACTAGCGGATTCGCCTTCGGAATCAAAGATTTGAAAATGTACGACGACAATCTTGGCATCGCAGTTGGAGACTTTGGATACATCGTACAGACAACTAGGGGTGGTGGATTTTGGAAATTGATGAAGCCTGAACATCCTGGTGTGACTTTCACCCGAGGTGATTTGAACTGCGTTTCAAACTTTGGACGAAACTCTTGGTTCGCAGCCGGTCAAAGTGGCGTGGCATACCGGAGCGACGATGCTGGAGCAACTTGGACCTCCATCGGCTTTCCTAACTTGCCGATTGACCTAGAGATCAACTCCATTAAGTTCACCTCTGCCCTAGACGGTTGGGTTGCAGGAGCCAATCTAAACTACCGCACACGGCGAGATGCGATTTACCAAACCCATGACGGAGGCATTTCGTGGCAACTAAACGACCAGGGGCCAATTGGATGGACGGCTTTGGAGATTAAGGGTCCGTATAAATGGCTTACAGACGGCTATGACATTATCTGGCGTTCAACGGATGATTTCCAGACGCACACCGTGCAGACCCTTCCGAATATCAGCATTGGGACAATGCTCGACCTGAAGTTTTTGGATGCAAACGAAGGTTGGACGGTCGGAACTTATGGAACGGCCTACCACACAAGCAACGGCGGTGTTACCTGGACCAAAATCAACACTAGCAACCTTTATGATGGATTCTTCAGGGTTGTGCCCACGGGGCCAGGGAAGGCGTTTGCAATCGCCATGCTTGCCGATCCGAACACCAACCAGTACGGTCCAGTGCTCTACACATTCACGAACAACGGATTGAACGTAAAACGGGAGTTCCTGTTTTCGTCCTATGAAGCTTTCACCGCTATAGGTGCTACTGCACTTGGAACTGTCTGGCTCGGAGGCGACCAAGGCAGGATTGACCGAAGACTCTCTCTGGTTCGGCCTAGGTGGAACTAAAAGTATGTCAAAGATCCATTCAGCTACCAGCCCATAGGGAGCGCTGCCTTTGACCGAGAGCGGTCGGGTGGCTTGGACAGCCTGCCACCTTCGATAATGTGATCGGGAGCCACTAGTAAGATTGAGATGAATCCCTCGCCGGTGGGTTGAGACGCGTGGGTGGCACAGCAACTTAGGTTGCGTCTGTCAGAGAGCGTTCCACTGGCTGGGTTCATGGGATCGTTTAACAATCAAGGAGGCCCCTTGCGG
>JANNJE010000302.1:0-3384 GCA_031405735.1 Armatimonadota bacterium
CAGGCGGTGGCTTTCCCCTCGGGATCCCTATTTTAAGAAATGATCCTGAAGGGATCAAATATTGTAGCCCAGGGTCGAACTTGAGAGACCCTGGGTTAAATGATCGCCGATTTTGAGCACCCTGAAGGGGTGCCAGATTTCCGAATCACAGCAATTCTGCGACCCATTCAGGGTCGGTTTTTTCGGGCGATTCATAAACCCCAAGTCTGCGACATGGGGCTACATTCTTTGACCCCGTTGGGGTCAAAAAGCCTCATTGAAAATCGGACTTTATGATCTCTAATAACTACGCGAACGCACGAATTCCTGCACATCTTTTGCATGGCCATCGGCAACCACTTTACGCCAAACCTTAACTACTTTGCCGTCCTTCCCGACAACAAACGTCGAACGCTCTACACCCCAGTACTTTTTGCCATACATTGATTTTTCAACCCATACTCCACAAGATTCGCAGAGCTCGTGGTCTGTGTCTGCCAACAAAGAGAAATTCAGGTCGAATTTCTTCGCAAACTTCTGATGGGATTTGACTGAATCTGGGCTGATCCCGAATACATGAATTCCTTCATCCTGAAGGGCTGATTCGCGAAACTGGTTCGCTTCAACCGTTCATCCAGCAGTGTCGTCTTTTGGATAAAAATATAAGACAGAAACTCGTCCGATAAGGTCTGTTTCCGAAAAGTATCGTTCAGATTGATCGCATAATCGAAAAGCTGGAAAAGCGTCGCCTTCAAGAATGTTCAAGACCGTTCTCCTTCCTTTGAATGAGCGATTACATCCAAAAACATGGCGTGCATCAGATCAACTCTTAGCAGCATTCCGATAAGTCTGTTTTCGTCAACAACAGGCAAAATCGTAAGTCCGCTCATAGCCATACGATGAAATGCTTCTCCAATTTCTGTTTCCGCCGGAAGTACGATTGGCTCCTTTGTGGCATAGATTTCGGCAGGTTCTTCTGCAAGGCTCGTGACATTTCCCCTTGCATGGGCAGCCCGAACCACGTCGCCCTCCGTCAAGATTCCTATTGGCATCTCGTCGTCATCCACAATTACCAGCCCCGGAAACTGATAAATGTCCATTTTGTCAACGGCATCTCTTACTGTACTGTCTCGCCGAAGCACTGGAATATGCGAATGAACTATCTCTCTTAGAGTCATTCAAAAAAGTGTAACTCATTTGCTGGGGGCTATACTTCCTTGCCGTTTAGTTTGACCAAATGAACCTGATTCCAAAAGTGATTCAACGGAAGTCTAATTGTCATTCCCGCAGAGGTCGCGGAGGTACGCAGAACTAAAGCCGCGAACCTTTGCGGCCTCCGCGTGAGATTCCGTGCCAATTGGAGAAATTGCCAGTACAGCATCGGCGGGAAGAGCCTTAACAGAACCGCTATGGGGCTATACTTGATGCCAAATGCGAGTTGATGCTGCGTTGATTGGCGGAACAGGAATAGGGGATCGTCTCCTCGATTCTCCGGGCCGTCCCGTCCACATTCCGACTCCTTATGGAACCATTCGAGGCCGCATCATTCATGTCGAAAGTGCTTCGATCGTTGTGTTTTCAAGACATAGCGCCGGTCATAAAGTTCCACCTCACCGAGTGCCTTATTTAGGGCTTGCTTGGGCTTGCCGTAGGCTTAGTGCTCAAGCGTGTTTCTCAACTGCTGCGGTTGGTAGCTTGCGCCAAGATTGGCCAGCAGGCACCTTAATCAATTGTCATGATTTCGTAGATTTTTCGAGTAGAAACCTAACGCAATTTGACAGGACTGTTGAACATATTGATTTTTCCGAAGCCTTTGGAAATGCTCAGAGAGAGGCACTTCAGAATTCAGCCCAAGAGCTTGGTTTGGAGCTTCAGACTAAGGGAATATATCTGAACCTAAACGGCCCGCGATATGAAACTCCCCGTGAGGTCCAAAGCCTTCGAGCGGTTGGAGATATTGTTGGAATGACAGCCGGAAGCGAGGCCATCGCATTTCGTGAAATGGGCGTTCCTTATGCTTGCCTTGCCATCGTCACGAATCTTGCAGCCGGAATCTCGCAAACACCCCTTTCACACGAGGAAGTAGTCGCCCAAATGAAAGTTTCAGGAGAATCTGCCGTTCAGCTTCTGCTGAAAGCAGCGCAAAAGGTGTAAGCATGGCTGCCCTATCTAACCGCCGTCTTGCCACACTTCTTGCCCTGACGCCGGGTATTGGCGGCAAGTCGCTCATTCGAGTGCTTTCGAGGTCTGACCTTCTCGGAATTGCCCCTGAGGAATTTGTTAGACTTTCTCGCGAAGAACTGCGTGAATCGTTCGGCCTAACAGTAAAGCAAGCTGAAGCCGTTGCTTCCTGCAAGGAATCTTGGAACGAAGAGGTCGCGGGCGTGGAGCGCAGGCTGACTGAACTTGGCGTGCGCCTCATCACTGCGGCGGACGCTGACTATCCGGTTCGGTTAGAGCAATTCGATCCTCAGGCGCCGCCCGCCCTCTTTTGCTATGGAAATCTGCGACTGCTAGGCGCAAAGACGTTTTCGATTCTAAGTTCTAGAAATGCGCCTCCGAAAGCCCTTGACCGAATTGAAAAACTGACTGAAGAAGGCGTTTTCAAGTCTGAAGTTCTGGTCACGGGGCATGACCGCCCTGAATATCAGCGCTCGGCAATTGTTCCCCTGCGTTGGGGTTCTCCGCGAATCCTGTGCTTTGATCGGGGGATGTTTCAGGTTTTAGGGGAAGACCTTTCGATTGAGCCATTTCGGGCGGCAAGGTTGTGGCGTTATCAATTCGATGCAAAGACTGATCTGGCAATTTCTCCATTTAAACCGGACAGCAGCTTTCGAGGCGTAAACAACCAAGTTCGAGACCGCTTAGTGGCAGCATTGAGCGACCGAATTGATTTCCCACATCTTTCAGCCGGTGGAAACATGGAGAAGCTGGCGCGGATGGGGCTCAAAGCAAACCGAACGGTGAGAATTGATTCGGGTTGCGACACTTTCGACCATCTGGTAGAGCTTGGTGCAATGGATCTTGGCTCTGGGTAGTTCGGGTTTCCATCAACCAACTACGTACAACCGTCTGCCAATTCATACAATCCACACATATTGCCTGGTATCCTTTTGCGCGGCATGGCCGAGTTGCTCGCACAATCTTATATCCGTGACGTTCCCGACTTTCCAAAAGAGGGAATCCTTTTCAAGGACATCGCTCCCGTCTTGCAGCAACCTGCTGCAATGATTGAAGTCATTGACCTACTATGCGCGGATGCAAAGGAACTGGGTGCTGAAGTCATCGTTGGTACTCGTCGAGAGCGCGCTGCGCGTCCTTGAGCGGATGTGGCCCGTCGACTTCGGCCGCTTGATACAGCTCGCGCAGCGACCAACCGTTGTCCGCCATAAGTCGCTTTCGCGT
>JANNJE010000303.1:0-6652 GCA_031405735.1 Armatimonadota bacterium
ACCAACAAAAGATGGCTGAGATCATTCACTCCAACCGCTTGCCGACTCCAGAAGTAGAAAGAAGCGATTCTTGACATCTACAAGCGACTTCGCCCAGGTGAAGCAGCAAATGAAGATGCGGCAAGGCAGCTAATTTACGGCTTGTTCTTCGATGTCAAAAGATACGATTTGGGCAAGGTAGGCCGCCGATTCTTGAATCAGCGCGCAGGTGCCGATGTACCACTATCTGTTCGGAATTTGACTGCTGAAGATTTGGTCGGCGTCATCCAATCCATGGAGCCGTACATCAAGAATGAGGCTTCTCGTGATGACATTGACGACTTGAAGAATAAGCGAGTTCGAAGTGTGGGAGAGCTTCTTCAAAGCCAGCTTCGACTTGGTTTTGTTCGAATGGAGAAGGTAGCTCGAGAGCGAATGACTTCGCAGGATCAAGAAAATCTTCTTCCTGGAATTATTCTCTCGGTCAAACCGATTTCTGCTTCGATCAAGAGCTTTTTCAGCAGCAACCAGCTCAGCACTTTTATGGATCAAACGAATCCGTTGAGCGAGCTTACGAACAAGCGACGACTTTCAAGCCTTGGACCCGGTGGCCTTCAGCGAACGAGTGCAAAGCTCGAAGTTCGCGACGTTCACCGATCTCATTACGGACGAATTTGTCCGATTGAAACTCCTGAAGGCCCAAATATTGGACTTATCAGCCAGCTGACGACTCATGCCCGTGTAGATGAATTTGGTTTCATCATGACGCCGTACCGTAAGGTTACGGATTCGATCGTTACCGAGGAAATCGTTTATTTCACTGCGCAGGAAGAGCAAGCTCTTCTTGTTGCCCCTGCTGATACCGAAACCGATGCCAAAGGCAAAATTGTTGCCGAACGATTGCAGGTTCGTTGTGCAGGCGGAGTCATGGGCGGCGCGAGCTATCCAACAATGCCGGCTAGCCAAGTTCAGCTAATGGACGTTGCGCCAGTGCAAATCATCTCGGTTGCGACATCGCTTATTCCATTCTTGGAAAACGATGATGCAAACCGCGCTTTGATGGGCGCGAATATGCAGCGCCAAGGCGTTCCGACACTTGTGTCGGAAAGGCCCGTAGTCCATACCGGCTACGAGCGAGTAGCGGCAGTTGACTCTGGAGCAGCCGTAGTCGCAAAGCGGGATGGCGTTGTAGAAACAGTCACGTCGCAACGAATTGTAGTTCGAGTTGACGATGGCACAACTGACATTTATGACCTGTGGCACATGGTGCCTTCGAACAAATCAACTTGCTTTACTCAACGGCCGATCATTGACCATGGCCAAGTTGTCTTGGCTGGCGATCCGCTTGCAGATGGCCCATGCGTTGACCAAGCCGAACTTGCTCTAGGCAAGAATGTAGTCGTTGCGTTTACCCCGTGGTGCGGCTACAACTACGAAGACGCGATCATCATATCTGAACGAATGGCGAAAGTTGACACTTTCACTTCGATTCACATTGAGCGACACGAAAGCGAGGCCGTTGATACCAAGCTTGGTCCTGAAGAGATTACTCGCGACATCCCAAATGTCGGTGAAGAAGCACTGAAAGACCTTGACGAAAATGGAATCATCAGGATTGGAGCAGAAGTTCGACCAGAAGATATTTTAGTTGGAAAAGTAGCTCCAAAGGGCCAAGTCGAAATGACCGCCGAAGAGCGATTGATCATCGCGATCTTTGGCAAGAAGGCTGAAGAAACCCGCGACGTTTCACTTCGGCTCCCACATGGCGAAAAAGGCACCGTAGTAGATGTAAAGGTATTTAGCCGTTACAAATACAAATGCCACACCTGCGGCCGTGGATACAACGAATCCAAGAAGCGCGAACGATTGGTTTGCGATCTTTGCGACGGATCGTTGGTTCAAATGCCTGGAGATGAATTGCCGGCAGGAACAAACATGACCGTTCAGGTTTATACGGCTCAAAAGCGAAAGCTGATGGTCGGGGACAAAATGGCGGGCCGTCACGGAAACAAAGGAGTCATCTCTCGAGTCGTTCCTGAAGAGGACATGCCGTTTCTGCAAGATGGAACGCCAGTTGACATCATTTTGAACCCGCTAGGTGTTCCAAGCCGAATGAACATCGGCCAGATTTTGGAAACTCATCTTGGCTATGTCGGTATGCACCTTGGCGTTCGGTACCGCTGTCCAGCATTTGAAGGAGCGACAGAGCACGAAGTTCTGGTTGAAATGGAACGACTTGCAGAACACATGAGAAATCAAGTTCTGAGTGCATATACGAATTCCGAATTGCTATTGGGCATCAAGTACGAGAAAGACGACACGGTCAGTACAAGACTAAGCAGAATCGAGGCTCGAATTCGGGAGCTCGATCAGGCTACGCTTGAGCGCATTTCTCGAATTGTTGCAGCACCTTCGACGAAGAAGCTTGAAGAGTTACTACAAGTAGACCCAGACGAATGGATTCCTGAAGAGCTTAGCGAGCCAAAGGCGGCTTTCAAAGCGAAGGAAGAAATCTACGCTGGAATCATGGTAGCCATCGAGAAGAATGCCTTTTTCAGAGCAGGAATTGATCCAGTAACTTGTAAGTCCATCATTCGCGATGGCATGACAGGCGACGTTTTCCCAAATCCAATCACTGTTGGCCTCATCTATATGTTGAAACTGGAACACTTGGCGGATGAAAAGATTCACGCTCGTTCCATTGGCCCGTACTCGCTAGTCACCCAGCAACCGTTGGGCGGTAAGGCGCAGTTCGGGGGTCAGAGATTCGGAGAAATGGAAGTTTGGGCGCTTGAAGCTTACGGTGCCGCTTACACTCTTCAAGAATTGCTGACGATCAAATCTGACGATGTAACGGGCCGAGTCAAGGCTTATGAGAGCATCGTAAAGGGTGAAACATTGGCTGAGCCCGGAATACCAGAGTCCTTTAAGATTCTTGTGAACGAGCTTAGGTCTCTCTGTCTTCGAGTGACAGTAGAAGATATTAATGCGAAAGAGCTTCCGCTCAAGGACCTGGATGAACTGGGTTCGGGCGACGACATGAGACTTGCAAGGAGTGTTGGATTCTTTAATTAGCCACCTGCAGTTTTAGGAGTGCGCGGGCTTGACCGCGCCCCCTAGAACCAGCATCACACTCTAAGCAAAACCAATTGTAACGATAGTAAGTGACGAAATTGAAAAGCGCGGTCAAGCCCACGCACTCCCAAAGCAGAGCACGAGAAAAATATGGCAGATGTAACACTGTTCGACAAATTACGAATCGGAATCGCTTCACCTGGCGACATCCGCGCATGGGCCTTCCGACAAGGCGCACATCATGAGGTAAAGAAGCCTGAAACGATCAATTACCGAACGTTTAAACCGGAACGAGACGGCCTGTTTTGCGAAAAGATTTTTGGGCCAGTAAAAGATTGGGAGTGCGCCTGCGGACGTTACAAGAAGATCAAGTACGCGGGCATTATTTGCGAGAGATGTGGAGTTGAAGTTACTCGTAGCAAAGTTCGAAGAGAAAGAATGGGCATCGTCGAGCTTGCCGCTCCCGTTTGCCACATTTGGTATCTCAAGGGCGTGCCTTCGCCGCTATCCTTGGTTCTCGATATCTCTCCAAGGCTGCTAGAAAAAGTCATCTACTTTGCCAGCTTTATCATCATTGATATCGAAACTGAACAGATTCACGACAGGTTGCCTCGAATTCGAGAAATGGTTGAAGAAGAGAAGGCAGCGATGATGCTTTCAATGCGTGAGCTTGAAGAAGATAGCTTCACAAGATTCGCCGAAGAATTGGCTGGAAATGCGGACGAATACGACGAAATGTCGGTTCGTGACCGTGCAAAGGCTATCAATGACCGAATTCGAGCTGAATATCGGGATGCAGACGATCGCCTGAAAGACATGGATTTGGCTGTCGAGATCCTTGGCAAGCTGGAAAAGAACCAGTTGATTGATGAAGACAAGTATCGAGCTGTCAGCAAGATGCTGGACGCTGTCGGCTTCAAAATGAACGAAGACTTGCGGTCGCTCGTTCGAGCGAACATTGGTGCCGACGCTATCAAGGAACTGCTGCTTCGCGTTGATTTAGAAAAATTGGCTCGCGAAATGCGACAAGAAATCATTATGACCACGAGCACTCGACGTGCTCGTGCGATCAAGCGTTTGGAAGTCACTGAAGCGCTGATTTTGTCAAAATCACGTCCAGAATGGATGATTCTTGAAGTTGTTCCGGTCATTTCGCCTGAGCTTCGCCCAATGGTTCAATTGGATGGCGGCAGGTTTGCAACTTCCGATTTGAACGACCTTTATCGTCGAATTATCAATCGAAACAATCGCTTGAAAAAGATTATGGAGATTCATGCTCCAGAGTCAATCATCAACCATGAAAAGCGACTTTTGCAAGAAGCTGTTGACGCTTTGATTGACAATGGCCGTCGTGCTCGACCCGTTGTAGGTTCAAATTCTCGCCCACTTAAGTCTCTGAGCGATATGCTCAAGGGTAAGGAAGGCCGTTTCCGAAAGAACCTGCTTGGAAAACGTGTTGACTATTCTGGACGATCCGTTATCGTTGTTGGCCCGCACTTAAAGCTGCATCAGTGCGGTTTGCCAAAGGAGATGGCTCTCGAATTGTTCAAGCCGTTCGTGATGAAGACCCTGGTGGAAAAGAAAATTACTCAGAACATCAAAACTGCAAAGCGAATGATTGACCGAATGCACCCGGCTGTTTGGGATGGTTTGGAAGAGGTGATTAAAGAGCATCCAGTCCTGCTAAACCGCGCTCCAACTTTGCACAGGCTTGGAATTCAAGCATTTGAGCCAATCCTTTGCGATGGAAAGGCAATTCAAGTTCACCCTCTAGTCTGCCACGCATACAACGCTGACTTTGACGGTGACCAAATGGCGGTTCACCTTCCGTTAAGCACGCAAGCTCAGGCGGAAGCACGAGTCTTGATGCTTTCGACGCAAAACCTATTCTCGCCAGCAGATGGTCGTCCGACTGTAGCTCCGATCCAAGATATCGTTCTAGGAGCGTATGCCCTGACGTTTATCAATCGGGATCAGAGAGATGCACTCGCGGCGGTCGAAGCGGCGCACAAAAAGAACCCCGAAAAGAACGCTGCACCGCCAATCTATGGTAGCCCTGAAGAAGCGCTTTTGCACTTCTACACTCCACATTCAACAGACAATCCTGGTATCAACCAATTGCTCAAAGTTCGGATCAATCGTCCGGTCTTCCGACCCGATGACGAAGTTGACTACCGAGATCCGAACACCGGTGCCGAGTACAAAAATGTTGTCAGTCCTGGCGTAGATGAGGACGGAGAAGAGCAACCAGAAAAGAAAGTTCTTGAGCCATTGGAGCAGGAATTTGAAACTGTGGTCCGCTTGATCACACCTGGGCAGCTGATGTTCCATGAGATTTTGCCTTATCCAATTCGATTCAACGATGAAGCGATACCTCTCGAATTGACTAAGAAGACTCTGTCTGACATCATTATTACGATCCACAGAAGGGTTGGAATTGCGGTGACGATCAAGGCACTTGACGATATCAAAGACCTTGGCTTCAAATGGGCACAGAGATACGGACTTTCAATCGCGATTACTGACATGGATCCCCCAGCACGTCGCGAGGAAATCCTTCACGAAGCCGACGAAAGTTCTAACAAGATTCTTGCCCAGTACCGGCGTGGAATGCTTGCATTTAACGAAATGCAGAGCGGCCTTGTCAAGCTGTGGACAGATACTTACGATGAAATTGGTAAGGAAATCGTTGCTGGCATGGTTCAAACGAACCCGCTTTCAATTATTACGGTTTCTGGTGCTCGTGGTTCAGTCAAGCAGCTTGCGCAGCTTTCTGGAATGCGCGGCCTTATGTTTAACCAGTTCAACGAGGTTATCTACGAGCTTCCAGTTCGAAACAGCTTCCACAAGGGGCTTTCGATGTTGGAATACTTTGTAACTACACACGGTGCTCGAAAGGGATTGGCGGATACTGCGCTTCGAACGGCAGATGCTGGCTACCTAACTCGCCGGCTTGTAGACGTATCGCAAGATGTAATTATTCGAGCGATTGACTGTGAAACTGTCGAAGGAATATTGGTGCATCGAATACTCGATGAGGGTGAAGTGATTGAGCCAGTTGGCGACAGGATGCATGGCAGGATCGCGCTAACCACGATTATTGAGCCTGAAACAGGCGAAGCAGTTGTTGAATACGGCACGAATGTAACCATTCCTCAATCAAAGCTGGTAACCGGAATTGAATCCAGATTCCAAGCTGAGATGGATGCTGCTGAAACGGATGAAGAACGCGCGAAAATTGCAGATAGGTGCATAGATTGCGGGTTTGAAGTCAACGAGCATGGGCTTGCAAGCGTAAGAATGCGAAGCCCGCTGACTTGCGAATTGCATCAGGGAATTTGCTCCAAATGCTATGGCATTGACCTTTCGACGGCTAAACTCGTCGAAGTTGGAGTCGCCGTCGGCATTATCGCAGCCCAATCAATCGGTGAACCTGGAACTCAGCTAACGATGCGTACGTTCCACACGGGTGGTGTTGCCGGTGCGAAGGTTATCGCAGGAACTTCACAGTACAAAACTGGAAAGTTTATCAAGCAGTTCATGGAAGACGTGCATCAAGCAACGGATACGGATGTCAAGCAATTTGACCCAACGAAAT
>JANNJE010000304.1:0-10086 GCA_031405735.1 Armatimonadota bacterium
CCCAAACCACCCCACTCCCCGACTGGGACCTGAACTCCACTGGGAAGAGAATCACTCTAATTGGAACTCATGCCGACATTGGAAGTTATCCGATCAACATGAAAATCGCCCATGGCGGCAAATTTGCCATTGCGAGCAACATCGGATTTCGCCAGTTTCTTTCGTCGGTTCGGTTGAGCGATGGCAAGGTCGTATCACAGATACCGTTTGTTCGCCCTGGAAACGGCCTCTACTATGGATTGGCGATTTGCTATGTAGATGGCAAGACATTGGTTTACGCCTCCCAAGGCGCGCAGGACATCATTTCTGTATACGAAATGAGCGCAGATGGAACTCTCAAGGCGACAGGCAAGAAGATTGCCGACAAGAGAGTGAAAGGGTCAAATCTTCCTTTGCACTTTGCGGGAATTGCGCTTAGCTCCGATTGTACAAAGCTGTACGCCATTCAAAATCAAACTTCGCCCTTTACCAAAATGCAAGGCGGGCTCGGTGTCTACGATGTAGCTTCAGGGAACATTGTTAGAAGAATATCCACACCTGGGTTTCCGTTTGGAGTTGTCGCGATCACAAAAGGTGCTGCGAAAGACAAAAAGATTTATGTTTCCAGCGAACGAGACGGAGTTGTGGCATCTTATGATCCGGAAACTGGAAAGAGTTATCGCTTGATTACGACTGGCTCGCAACCGACGATGATGTACTTGAGCCCGGACCAGTCACGGCTTTTTGTCGCAAACGCAAGCAGCGACACGGTCTCAATCATTGACACTTCCAACGACCGAGTGATTACGACAGCACTGCTTCGCCCTCCAGCATTGCGCGGATTGCCAGGTGTCTCTCCGCTTGGAATGTGCCTTACTCCCGATGGCAAAAAATTGCTCGTTGCGCTTTCCGATATGAACTGTATTGCGCAAGTGAATCCGGTTTCAGGTTCGGTGGATGGGTATGTTCCCACAGGCTGGCTGCCGACTGCCCTAGTTTGCGATCCTGACGGATCAGGTGTGATCGTAGCAAGTGCAAAGGGCGTGAAAACCCGAAATCCAAACGGGAAACCGGTTGGCAATCTGGGACGCTACATACAGGATGTGATAGTGGGGACTGTTTCGAGAATCTCAATGTCGGAGTTCTCGAAGCTCGAAAAACACACTGCAACTGTCGCCCTGAATAATCGAATCGTTCCAAATTTGAATTCGGCAAGTCATCCCGATTTCACCAACCCTGGAATTAAGTACGTTATCTATATCGTTAAGGAAAACCGAACTTATGACCAAGTTCTGAGCGATATTCCTCGTGGCGTTCGAGACCCAAGCCTTTGCCTTTTCCCTAGGGCGGTCACGCCAAATCAACATGCGATTACCGAGCGATTTGTGCAGTTTGACAACTTCTATGTCTGTGCCGAAGTTTCTGCCGACGGCTGGAATTGGTCTACATCCGGTATGGCGAATCCGTACACGTCTCGAAACACGACCTACAACTATTCTGGCAGAGGGCGCAATTACGATTTTGAGGGCGCGAACAACGGAGTTCCTGTTGACCTTTTGGGCTTCAAAGATGTTGCTCGGGCTCCTGGAGGATACATTTGGGAACAGGCGATCAAGCACGGCGTCAGCTTTCGAAACTATGGAATGTTTCTAACATTTGACGACCAAGGCGACAAGAGGAACACGCCTGGTGCCATTGACCAAAAGCCAGCGAAGAAAGCTCTTATTGGGAGTACTTGTCTTGATTTTCGGCGCTACGATTTAGCTTATGCCGATGGCGAAGCCTATCTAAAGCACAATGCATTTTTCCCAAGTCAGATGAAGGAATTTGGGCCGCACAAGGCTCCTTCGCGGTTTACAGTTTGGAAGAGGGAATTCGACGAATTTGTTAGTTCTGGGAAAATGCCACGGCTTCAATTGATTCGGATGGGAACGGATCACACTTCGGGAACTAGGGCCGGATCAGCAAGCCCGCGAGCCATGGTCGCAGACAATGACTATGCGGTTGGCCAACTGGTGGATGCCGTGAGCAAGAGTCCATTCTGGATGCAGACAGCGATTTTCATTCTGGAAGACGACGCCCAGGCAGGCTACGACAGCGTGGACGCGCACCGTTCTACCTGTTATGTCATCAGCCCATTCATTAAAAAGAATCTGCTGGACAGCAAGTTCTACAATACGGATTCTGTGCTGAGGACGATGGAATTGATTCTGGGAATGAAACCGATGAACCAATTTGATGCAGTGGCAAGGCCGATGGCTATCTTCTCTTCTTCGCCTGACAACGACGAAGCTTTCGATGCGATTCTGCCAGATCGAGAAATCATCGCCGACCACAACAAGCCAACGGCATTTGGTGCGAAGAAGAGCGAAAAACTGTTCCCAAGGCTGATCGCCGATCCTGGGTTTGATGAAGAACAGACGGAAATCGTTTGGCGGGCGGTGACTGGGAAGGAAGTTCCGAAGAGGTTTCGGTAGCTGCCAATAAAATGCTCCCTTTTCCTGGAACGAAGTGAGAGGGAGAGGGGTTTGTGAGCGAAATGATTTGAGGGCAGAAATCGCTCTATGATTGCAAGATTATTGTATTGAACGAACCTGGTTCAAGGCTCAAAATTTGCGTTTCAAACTCACGCAAGTAACTGGCAAAAACCTCTTTTCCAGGTTCAACAATATCGAGAACCGCGACACAAATATCGAGACCGTTCAAGCTCTGCTGAAATGGCATGTTCTTGTCGATCGTTAGCAGAATGTCGTAGATTCCGTTTGCTCTGCTCAGAAGTTCACCGTTTTGGATGCTATGCCATCCCAAATCGCGAACATGAACAATTTCGTACTCACTAAGTATTCCTAGAGGCAACCTTTGAGGCATACATTCGTCAAGCAAGATTTTCATGCTGAAAGAGGAAATTGCTTTTCGATCTCAATTAATGATGCTGTAAGCACGGTCTCTGCTTGCTCTGGCGAGACTCCTGGAAAGTCTGCAAGAAACTCTTCAAGCGGATCACCATTTTTGAGGTAGCCAAATAGGTTGCGGACAGGCACGCGTGTCCCCGCAAAACATAGCTCACCGCTCATGATCTGCGGGTGTCTAGATACAGCTTCTTGAAAAGTCATAATGCAACTCCTTTGCCTTCTAGTTTGGCATAACACTAGAAAGCACACGATTTGCCACACTCCTGTTTGAGAGCACCCTTTGCCAAACAGTATTGTGACTCAGGACTGCCAACGCCACGCCTTCACAAGTGTTCCGTCCTTATCGAAAGCTACCGAAAGAAAATCGGAGTCAATTTGAAATCCGGACCACGAGCCTATGGGGTAGATCCAAATTAGTTTGACGCTTTGAGGTAAGAAGTCGCCAAACATGCCACCGCTCTCCGTTCGGAACGGTTGCCCCAACAGTTGTTTGACCTTCTCTTTTGCTATTCCCTTTACAAGGTGGTTGGCCATCAAATCTTCAACCATTTGACCTCGCGGGTTTTCGAATTCTTCGTTCGGATGCTTCAACCATATAGATTGCTCAAATTTAAGATCATCAAATGGATAGAATGCAGCTACGAATGTCCACTTTGCGAACCAGATTACGAAAAGAACAAAGGAAGTGATACCGACTGCGGTCGTGAACACATTGATGTACTTTGTTCTTTTGCGAATCGGCGAGTCCTTGCCTGGCGGTTTGATTGCTCTATTTTTCTGCAAAATACCTCTTTGGCAAGCTCTTGCCAATTCTCGTCACGATCTCGTGCTGCCTCAGCCCCGTGCGCTCAGCGATGTCGCAAGCCCGAATCGTCTCGCTCCCTTGGGTGCCGATGACAACCACTTCATCCCCCCGTTTGGCAGGGATGCCGGTCACATCAATCATCGAAAGATTCATGCAGATTCTCCCAAGTTGCCGGACGCGGTGCCCGTTCACAAGCATGTCAATCTTCTCCGACATCGATAGACTCAACCCTTCGGAATAGCCCATCGCCACCACAGCGATCTCCATGTCACTTTCAGCGCGAAACATGTGAAGATAGGAAACGCCTTCTCCTGACTTAAGTTTTTTCCGCTGCATGACAACTGATTTTGCAGTCAAGGCGGGAACTAGCCCCGGAATGACCTCTTCGAACCCATAAACAGCTAGTCCGACCCGAACAAAGCTTAGAAAGCTGTCGGGAAACGGCTTGAGGGCGTGGCTCTTGGTAAGGTGAGCCGAAATTTCCACATTCAACGCTTGTGCAGCATCTAAAACGGGTTGAAACCTGTCCCATTGCTTGGCATTTTCCTCTTGATTCGCTGAATTTGCGAGATGGCTGAAGACCGATTCGACAATGAAATTCGGGTTCGAGGCAAGTTCGTTCAAAAGGCGAATTGCGTCCGTTGGCTCGATTCCGAGCCGGTTTAAGCCGGTTTCTACTTTCAGATGAACTCTTGCAGGACGCCCAACGGAAATTGAAGCCTTTTCAAGAATCGGAACTAGCTCGGCGTCATACAAGCTCAGAAGAAATCCTTCTTGAATCGCTTGCTCATAGTCGCCGTCCGTCAGATAGCCCATGATGAGCACGTCTCGATTGCTTACACTTCGAACTCTTCTAGCTTCTTGAAGGGAGATGACCGCAAAACTCGTGACGCCCCAATCATCGCAGACTCTTGCAATCGGCTCAATTCCATGGCCGTAGGCGTCTGATTTGACAACCGCCATAATCCCGGACTGCTCGCCGATGAATGCCTGAACAGTATCAAG
Source organism: Armatimonadota bacterium (assembly GCA_031405735.1). GTDB lineage: Bacteria > Armatimonadota > Fimbriimonadia > Fimbriimonadales > Fimbriimonadaceae > JANNJE01. The sequence goes on from JANNJE010000304.1 coordinate 4,702, forward strand.
GTTCTGCCGAATCCGGATCAAATCTATCTCGATCCAAGCATGATCGCTGAGTTCGGTCTGGGATTTGACAGTGAGGTGCATTGGGAGAGAGTTTACCGGGGGAACGTGCGTCTGCAAGTTGTTTTCATGTGGATTCCAGGTTGTCGGCAGGTAGTTACCAAGTGGGATAGATTACGGCAAGATTCACACAACTTTCCAACCACATGCCGACAACTTGCCAACTCACCAAAAGTTTTTTGCAACCAATTTGATACATAATCAGTATCATAATGATGTCAGGAGAAAAAAATGACTAAAGAAAAAGAAACAAAAGCACTACCCGGCGGAATAATGCTCCTTGCCGCGACCGCGTTCCTCGCAGGATTTGTCTGGTCCTTCGTTGACCTTATTCGAAATGCACCAGACCAGGGCGGGCCAGGAATAACGCCAATGCATTTCGTCAAGATGTTTGGCTTCTTATTGTTATTCGGTTTGACAGTTCCAGGTTTTTTCGTGGTGCAGCCGAACATGGCGAGAGTACTCATCCTCTTTGGCAAGTACAAGGGCACGATAAAGACGGACGGATTCTTTTGGGCAAACCCGTTCCTTACCAAACAGGCGCTTTCTTTGAGGGTGCAGAGTTTGAATGGCGAACGCCTCAAAGTCAATGACTCAGTTGGAAATCCGGTCGAAATCGCAACCATCATCATTTGGCAAATCGAAGACACTTACAAAGCCAGCTTTGATGTTGAAAACTACTCGCTATACGTTGCTCTTCAGACAGAAACAGCATTGCGCCATTCTGCCTCGAGCTATCCGTACGATGCAGACGACGACATGATTTCGCTGATGCGCAATACCGATGAGGTTTCAGCACACTTGCTCAGCGAGATTCAAAGCAAGCTGAATCGAGCTGGAATCAAGGTCTTGGAGGCCAAACTGTCTCATCTTGCTTACGCACCAGAAATTGCAAGCGTCATGCTGCGAAAACAGCAAGCGGCAGCGATTATCGCTGCAAGGCAACGCATCGTGGATGGTGCAGTTGGAATGGTCCAAATGGCAATTGATGGCCTAAGTGCAAGAAACGTCGTAACTCTCGATGATGAGCGCAAGGCTGCAATGGTCTCAAACCTGATGGTCGTGCTTTGCTCGGAAACTGCAGCTCAACCAGTAGTCAATACTGGAACGCTGTATCCATAAGAACCCGCCGCGTGAAACCGCCATGGCAGAAAAGAAAACCTTTCCGTTGCGACTTAGCCCCGAACTCTTCGATGCGATTCAACGAATCGCATCGCAAGAGTTTCGGAGCGTGAATGGGCAGGTAGAAATGATCCTGACGGAATTTGCCAGGAAACGCGCGAATTTTCTTGTAGAACAAAATGATGAAACAGGCACCGAACCTGGAGGCGCAGAGTAATCCAGAAAAAAACGGTTGCCGACTACGCCAGCAACCGTTTTTTCTTTCCAAACAGGCTATGGATTCACTAGGAATCTAATCTGCTCGACATTTGCAGACCAAACAACATCCACTCCTGTATCCGGGTCGCCGAACGTAGTTCTCAATCGCATTTCGCGGGTAGAGGGGTTCACGTAGTTGCTCGCATTTACGCTAGTTCCTACAGTGCTTACAGAATCCGTCAATCCAAAGTTCACATAGCCAAAGCTTGTCCAACTATTTGTCGAGAAGTTCCATGCTTCGATTTTTGCCCGGCCAAGCGGACGACCGGTTCTGGCTTCAATTTGGAATTCGATTTTCGAAATCGTTGCCGTCGGCGAAGTGGCTCTTGTAATCAAAGTGCGAGTTTGTTCGATGTTTTCGGAATTTGTTGGTTCACCTAGAACCATGTAGGCGTTTTCACTTCGATTTAGCTCATTCAGCCCGCCAGAAACAAGCGAACCAAATTGCGCGGTAAAGCTCGTCGGTGCCAACGAATAAGTGACGCCTGATGCAACAAGTGCAAAGTCAGCGTCAATTGTGCCTACCGTTTCTACACGAGCATCGGTATTGATGTCGCTGCCAATCACGTCAACTATCCACGTTCCTGTGGCTGGTGCTAAAAGGAAAACATTCTCGACTGTGTCAACGTTGTTCTCGACTGCGCCCGCCGAAACAGAGACGTTTGACGTGGTTCCCATTCCGAAGTTGCCCCAATAAACGGTGCCAGAAGGCGAAGTTACTTTGAGGCTCAAATTGTTCTTTCTTGCAACGCCAGCACCGACCGTTCCAGCCGGGTCAAGGTAAGCCATGGTGATTTTTAGCTGCGGAGTACCTGCTGCAACATACAATCGGTACGATTTGGTCTGCAGGTTTGTCAAAACGTCAGTTTCATTAACGATGAACATCCCGTTTCGAGCGTTCCAAAGATTTTCAACATTTGGAACTCCCCAACCTTGTCGGACTCGAATTATATCAGTGTTGATTGCCGAATCGTACAACCGAGCCGTATTCACCATCAAAGCTTTAGCCAATGGCGCTTTGGGCCTATTGGCAAAGAAAGAAGATCCTAAGCAAGAATTGCCAAAATACCCTTGGCCCCACATCTGGTACATGACTCCAAACAAGCCAGCCGAGAGCGGAGTTGCTTGTGATGTTCCGCTAAAATTAGCGTAGCCCGTGGTTGTAGTCGTATATGTCGTGATTCCAAGGTCATACGCATTACTGATGTCTGGTTTAATTCTTCCGTCCGCGGCAGGACCAGTTGATGCGCCATTCGTCCAGTTATCATCATTCCAGTTTAGGTTATCTAGGTGCTTGATACCGCCAACTGAAACAATGTTTTTTGCCCATGCCTGGGGTCTAGATGAAGTGGTTCCAGCATTAGATTGGGACTGAAGGATTACGATATCGTTATTGTACAAAATGCTGTCCATTTGAGCCGAAATCGTTGTGTAGGTCGTGCCCAAAGTATCGCCCCATGAGTTCGATTGGTAGCATCCTTGGTTTGTCAAGATTCCCGCTGTAAGTGCATTGCGGTCACCCGCACCGCTTAGATACCCAGTGTAGGCTGCAAAAATTCCTTGACCCAACGGCAATACGCCTTTACCGCTTGCATTTCCGGTCCCATCTCCAAAATTGATGCCGAAACAAGCTGTGCCATGGTTATTGACGGTGACCGCAGTTTGCAAAATAGGCATACGGGTGGCCCAGGCTACGTGATTTTGGACAATTCCTCCGTCCATTACTGCCCCGCGCAATCCCGCACCGGCAAAAGTGCCAAATGTATTGACCGCGTCAACCCCATCAAGCTGGCGCAACAGGTTCATATCTGGTTGCGGCTGTGACCATAGGTCGGCAAAGCTAACTTCGTTGAGGTGCAGGAGCTGAACGAATTGTTCTGGATCAAGACGAGCAGTCAAAAAGGCATTGGCTGTGATAGTTCGAGTTACTTCGCCACCGAGCATTTCGATTGTTCCTATCATCTCCTTCATTGTTGAATTGGAGTAGTCCATCGCTTGAATATTGTAAAGCTGGCTTGCTGGCAAAGTGCCGTTTGCGATTTTGGCGCGAAGCCCGGCATCCGTTCGGTAAGCAGGATGGTAAGGAACTATCGCCCGAACAAAGCCTAAGGCCGATACCCGAGTTTTTGTATCCGAATCCATTTGCACTAGGTATGCATGGTTGGTCAAATAGGACTTAATGCTTCCGCCAGCGGATTCGATTCCATCTCGAAATTCTTGAAGAGGCTGAACATGAAACTGCACAATAAAAATCTCATTGTTCGCATTTGCTGACAAATTGTTGGGAACTGAAGGCTGTTTGGCAGCGGGATCAAACGAGCCGTACTGAAGCTCAACGTTATAACTCGTTGGCGTCACTCGATGAACGGTACGTCCGTCTAGTGAAATCGCATAGTAGGGTGTAGAAACGCCCTTTGAACCTTCGTTCCACATGGCGATTCGAACGGGCGAGCCCGGAATTTCAATGGATCGTGCACTAGCGACTTTGGCCCCCGTCGTTCGCAGGCTTAGACCATCGGAATATCGGACTACAGAACCTGCTCTTGTAGATTCGACAACGAGTTCAGGAATTTGTCCCGAAGCGGCAAGTAAGGCACCAGCAAGAATTGTAATCATTTGTTCACCCAAAAACACACGATAAGAACTTACATTGTCCTCCATTTTGAGGACAATTGCAACCAGTTTTTCAACAATTCAACTGATTTTGTTGCAAAACTAGTACATTGAAACAGAAACAAGCTATAAATTAGACGGAAATTAGTCATTTTGAGTTCGCAATCTGGCAGGTGGAGATGGCGGTGCTATTGAAGTTCTAGTTAACAAAATGGACGGTTTTGGGGCGTATTTGGGAGTGCACGGGCTTGACCGCGTTTTTCCACGAAATCTATTGAAAATTCAAGATCAAAAACGAACTTCAAAGCAACGACAAAGCGCAGTCAAGCCCGCGCACTCCCATAATCAAGCCTGGGCACGCCCAAAACCCCAAATTAGGTACAATTTGCTATCATTCCCAACAGCATCGCGAAACCGAGCCGATGCATTTTTGAGGACTTTCACCTGTGGCCGAACACGATACTAAAATTCAAATGGTTAACGTTGACGACGAACTCAGTCGTTGCTACGTAAACTACGCGCTCAGCGTTATTATTGCCCGCGCGCTTCCCGATGTCCGCGACGGATTAAAACCCGTTCAGCGCCGAATTCTTTACGCCATGCGCGAACTGAATCTCACATCAGACTCGGGCTATGCCAAGTGCGCCAAGGTTTGCGGCGAAACTATGGGCAACTTCCACCCTCATGGCGAAGCGGTCATTTATCCGACTTTGGTTCGAATGGCGCAGCCATGGTCGTTGCGTTATCCGCTCATCGAGGGCCAAGGAAACTTTGGCTCAATTGACGGCGACGGTGCAGCGGCGATGCGATATACCGAATGCCGACTGTCTCCACTGGCCATGGAAATGCTGGAGGACCTCGATAAAGAAACCGTGGATTGGGTTCTCAACTACAGCCAAACACTCAATGAGCCGATGGTATTGACCGGAAAATTCCCCAATCTGCTCTGCAACGGATCACAGGGAATTGCAGTTGGCATGGCGACGAATATGCCGCCTCACAACCTCACCGAAGTTTGCAATGCCATTTTAATGCGCGTTGACAATCCAGAGTGTTCATTGGAAGAATTGATGGAAGTCATGCCAGGGCCAGATTTTCCAACCTACGGAACGATCATGGGCACCAACGGAATCAAGAGCGCCTACACAACGGGTCGCGGTTCAGTGGTGATGCAAGCCAAAACGATGATCGAGCCTGGCGAAATGGGCAAGTCATCTATTGTCATCACAGAAATTCCTTACCAAGTAAAGAAGGAAAGCTTGGTTAAATACATCGCCGACATCGGCAAGAACAAGAAGTTCGATGGCATTACGGATGTTCAGGACTATTCCGACA